>NZ_JCANUT010000050.1:0-29979 GCF_059569095.1 Propionivibrio pelophilus DSM 12018
TCATCTGCGCGGGCACCGCCCCCACAATGCGTTGTCGAATCCAGACTTCCTGCACCATCGACAGTTTTCGGCACGCGCCGGGGGGACGTCCACGCAGCCTTTCTGTCAGGGAACCCTCGCCGGCGGTCTGTGCCTTTCGCAACCACGCCTGAACCGTCCGGACATGAACTCCTGCCACCTTCGCCAGTTCAACGCCACTCAGGCCCGACTGCTTC
The DNA here is from genome assembly GCF_059569095.1 of Propionivibrio pelophilus DSM 12018. NCBI lineage: Bacteria > Pseudomonadati > Pseudomonadota > Betaproteobacteria > Rhodocyclales > Rhodocyclaceae > Propionivibrio > Propionivibrio pelophilus. The sequence goes on from NZ_JCANUT010000050.1 coordinate 216, forward strand.
CGCAGTCGAAGCACCATCTTCCGCAGCGTATCTCGCCCCTCATAACCCAGCTTGCGCGCATCAATCTTTTCCATGCGGAAATCATACCGCAAACAGCCTATTTAAGGGCCGGGTTAATAGCAGGCTTCTCCGACTGACCTTTCTTCCATTTCTCATAGCACTCCAGGCCGCAAAAATGTGCCACATAGTCCGTCGCCTCCGGGACTACGGCCTCTGTGACAGGCACTTCTTTCAGGCACACATCGCACGCGACGGTCTTCGTCTCAGCAGAATTGTCTTTTGTGGTCATAACAGCCTCCGGCGCCGAGTAAATGGACCTGCTTTCATCGTAGTTAACGAATAGTCGATTGTCGATTCAGGAAGCCCCCCCTGTAGCGCAGCCTCCGTCAGACCACTCCCCCCATCTGCGCGTTGCATGGGGCCATGCCTATTCGGTATGAACCGGTCCCGCTCGACGTATTACATTACGCAGACCATCGTGTTGTCAGGGGAATACCATGGGCTTGATCCTTTCCATCGATGTCGGGACCACGAACATCAAGGCGGCGCTGGTCGACGAGGCCGGGCAACTATGTAGCGACGCCCTGAACGTCAGCACCAACATCGAGGGCGACGCGAGCGGCCGCGCCGAACACGATCCGCACAAGCTGCACGCGGCGCTGTTCGAAGTGTGCCGGCGGGCAATCGGCGACCGGGGCGCCGACGTCGAACTGCTCTCGCTGACTTCCTACCAGTTCGGCCTGGTGCTCGCCGACAAGGACGGCGCGCCGCTGACCAAGATTTCGACCTTCGTGGACACCACCGCGCAATCGCATCACCCGCACTTCCTCGAAGCGATCGGCGATGTCGATGCCATGTACCGGCGCACCGGCTGCCCGCCGATCTTCCAGTACCCGGCCAACCGCCTGCACCACCTCCGCGCGACGCACCCCGACATCGCCGAGCGCACGGCGCACGTGCTCGACTCGAAGGCATTCCTCATGCACCTGCTGACCGGCGAGTACTTCACCGACTACAGCACGGCCAATTCGCTCGGCTGCCTCGGCGTCGACGGCCGCTGGGACACCGCAACCATCGCGGCAACCGGCTTCGAACCCAGCCAGTTTCCGCGCGTGCTCAACGGTTTCACCGATCGCGCGCCGCTGACGCCGGCGGTCTGCGGCGAACTGGGCCTCAGGAACGGCACGGCGATCTCCGCCGGCCTGTACGACGGTGCTGCCCTCGCCGCCGCGATGACCGGCTTCGCGCCGGGCATCGGCGTCGGCAATTTCGGCACCTCAGGCATGTTCCGCGAGCCGACCGACGTGCCGATCGAAGACCTGGAGGGCGGCCTGATCCAGAGCTGCCTGCTGCGGCCCGGCCGCTTCTTCACCGGTTCCGGGATCAACAACTGTACGATCGCCACCAACATGCTGCTGGCGATCCTCGGCCTCGACCTCAACTACCTGCGCGAGAAGGAACTCTCGGTGCCGGGCTCGCACGGGATCATGACCTTCCCCTACTTCACCGGCGAGCGCGACAAGCTGATCGGCAACATCGGCACCGGCATGGTATTCGGCCTCGGCGTCGCGAGTACCCGTGACGATCTGGCGCGTTCCTTCCTCGAAGGCGTGGCCTTCTCCTACCTGCTGGTGAAGAGCCGCCTTGACCCGGACGACGAGATCACCCAGTTCCGCCTCGGCGGCGGCGGCACGGCCAACCTGCCCTGGATGCAGATCATGGCCGACACGCTGAACCTGCCGATCTGCCTCACACAGAATCCGGAAATGGGCATCATCGGCGCCGCCAGCCTGGCCCGCCACGGCGAGGGCGACGACCTGCTGGCCGCCTCGCGGCAGATCATGAGCGGCGCCCGCATTGTCGAACCGATCGAGAAGAACGTGCATATCTACGAGGAAATCGCCGACCGCTATTTCAGCATGCGTGATTCGCTGCGCGAGCCCCTGCTGGCGCGGCGCGGCCTTGGCCCGATCAAGCGTTTCAAGGCAAAGCACGCGGCACGGCCGCTGCCGCTGGTGCGCGAAGGCTGGTAACGAAGGGCTAATTTTCGGACAACTCCACGGACCTCACGAGGAACCACCATGACAGACAAGAAACCGATCATCGCCATCGTCAACTCGAGCTCGTTCGGCATCTCCTACCCCGAGCACCTGCGCAGCCTGGAACAGTTCGCGCAACTGGTCCGGGTGGAGATCCCCAACGACGCGCCGGCCTCGGTGTTCCACGAGAAGCTGCGCGACGTCGACGGCATCATCGCCAGCGTCACGCCGGTCTACACGCGTGAGGTGTTGCTCGGCCTGCCGAAGCTGCAACTGGTCGCGCGCCACGGCGTCGGCTGCGACAACGTCGACCTCGACACATGCGCCGAACTCGGCATCGCCGTCTCCAAGGTCGGGCCGGAAGTCGAGCGCGAATCGGTGGCGCAGATGGCGATCGGCCTGATGAACGCCACTGCGCGACGCATCGTCGAAGGCTGCGACATCGTCAAGGCCGGACAGTGGGCCAAGCGCGCCAAGATCGCGCTCGGCGTCGACTTCAAGGGCGCAACGATCGGGCTGGTGGGCATCGGGGCAATCGGCGGGACCGTGGCGCGCATTCTCAAGCACGGCTTCTTGGCCAACGTGATTGCCTACGATCCCTACGTGAACGCAGAAGAGATCGCCGCGCGCCACGCCCGCAAGGTTGAATTCGACGAGCTGCTGGCACAGAGCGCGATCATCTCGCTGCACTGCCCGCTGACCGGCGAAACCTCGCGCATGTTCACCGCGAAACAGCTCGCCGCGATGAACGATGGCGCTCTCCTGGTCAACACTTGCCGCGGCGAGCTCTTCAACCAGGCCGATCTGATTGCCGCGCTGGAATCCGGGAAGATCGGCGGCTACGCGACGGACGTGGTCGAAGGAGAACCGATCGGCGCCGACCACATCCTGCTGACGACACGCAACGTGATCGTCACGCCGCACCTTGGCGGCTACTCGGTCGTCTCGCTGCGCGGCATGGGCCAGACGATGGTCGACGACATGCGCCGCATCTTCGTCGAGAATGGATTCCCGGGCGTCATCGCCAACGAGAAGATCGACCTGGTGACGTCGCGGATCGCCCGTTTCCGGGCGTAGGCCACCAAAAAACGAACGGGGCGCGAAATCCGCGCCCCGTTTCGTTTGTGCCGGCGAAGGCCGTCAGACGTTATAGGTACTCGAAGCCGTCGTGCCACCCTTGCCCGTCCAGTTAGTGTGGAAGAACTCGCCGCGCGGCCGGTCGACGCGTTCGTAGGTGTGCGCGCCGAAGTAGTCGCGTTGCGCCTGCAGCAGGTTGGCCGGCAGCACGGCATTGCGGTACTGGTCGAAGAAGGCCAGCGCGGTGCTGAACGCCGGCGCGGGAATGCCCTGTAGCGCCGCCGAGGCCACCACATTGCGCCAACCCGACTGCGCTTTCCGGATTTCGCCGGCGAAGTAGTCGTCGAGCAGCAGGTTGGAAAGCACCGGGTTCTTGTCGAAGGCGTTCTTGATCTTGCCGAGGAAGCGCGAGCGGATGATGCAGCCGCCGCGCCACATCAGCGCGATGCCGCCATAGTTGAGGTTCCAGCCATATTCGTTGGCCGCGGCACGCATCAGCATGTAGCCTTGGGCGTAACTGACGATCTTGGAGGCGTAGAGGGCGTTGCGGATGTCCTCGATGAACGCCGTCTTTTTCTGCGGGTCTGCGGCAATTTCGGTCAGCGCCGGGTTCGGCCCGGCCAGACTCTGCGACGCAATCACACGCTCGTCCTTGAGCGCCGAGACGCAGCGGGCATAGACCGCTTCGGCCATCAAGGTGATCGGAATGCCAAGGTCCTGTGAGTTGATCACCGTCCACTTGCCGGTCCCCTTCTGGCCGGCGGTGTCGAGGATCTTGTCGACGAGCGGCTGGCCATCCTCGTCCTTCATGGCCAGGATATCGCGTGAAATCTCGATCAGGTAGCTGTCGAGATCACCTCGATTCCATTCGGCAAATACCTCGTGCATCTCGCCGGCGCTCATGCCAAGGCCGCTCTTCATGAGGTTGTAGGCTTCGCAGATGAGCTGCATATCGCCGTATTCGATGCCGTTGTGCACCATCTTGACGTAGTGCCCGGCGCCCATTTCGCCGACCCATTCGCAACAGGGCGTGCCGTCGTCCACCTTGGCGGAAACGGCCTGGAAGATGTCCTTGACGTGCGGCCACGCCGCCGGCGAGCCGCCGGGCATGATGCTCGGGCCATGGCGCGCGCCCTCTTCGCCACCTGACACGCCGGTGCCGACGTAGAGCAGCCCCTTGCTCTCGACGTATTTCTGGCGGCGGTTGGTGTCCTCGAACAGCGAGTTGCCACCGTCGATGATGATGTCGCCGGCTTCAAGATGCGGAATGATCTGGTCAATGAACTCGTCGACCGGCTTGCCGGCCTTGACGAGCATCATGACTCGCCGCGGCCGCTTGAGCTGCGCCACCATTTCTTCGATGGAGTGCGCGCCGAGGATCCGGGTACCCTTCGCTTCGTTGGCCAGAAACTGGTCGACCTTCTCGGTCGAGCGGTTGTAGGCCACCACCGTGAAGCCGTGATCGTTCATGTTCAGGATCAGGTTCTGACCCATCACCGCGAGTCCGATCAGCGCAATGTCTGCTTGGGGTTCCATGCCGTGTCCTTTCAGTGACGAGTTGATTTTCCAGTCTCTGCTGCGAGTGGCGGAAAACACAAGATTACATCAACCCTCCACCCCGGGGATCGCGAAATAATTCTTCGCGTTGTTATAGCAGATGTCCTGCACCATCCCGCCGAAGGTATCGAAGTCGGCCGGGATCTCGCCGGACTCCATCCAGCCGCCGACCAGCGCGCAGAGGATGCGGCGGAAGTACTCGTGACGGGGGAAGGACAGGAAGCTGCGCGAGTCGGTGAGCATGCCGACGAAGCGCGAGAGCAGCCCGAGGTTGGCCAGGCTGACCATCTGCCGGCGCATGCCTTCGATGTGGTCGTTGAACCACCAGGCCGAGCCGCACTGGATCTTGCCGGGCACCGAACCGTCCTGGAAGCAGCCCATCACCGTGCCGAGCACTTCGAGGTCGTTGGGGTTCAGCGAGTAGAGGATGGTCTTCGGCAGCAGGTTGTCGACCTGCAGTGCATTGAGGAACAGCCCGAGCTTTTCGGCGATCGGCCGGTCGGCGACGGCGTCGTAGCCAGTATCGGGTCCGAGGCGCTGGAACATCGGCGTGTTGAGGTTGCGGACCGCTGCCATGTGCAGCTGCATCGCCCAGCCGCGGCGGGCATTCATCCGCCCGATTTCGAGCAGCAGGCCGGTCTTGAAGGCTTCGGCTTCCTCGGCCGTCGGTGCCGTGCCGCCAAGGCACTTGGCGAAGAGCGCTTCGAGCGCCTGCTCGGACACGAACACGGCGAACGGCGCGACCAGCGCGTGGTCGGAGGCGCGGCAGCCGAGTTCGTGGAAAGCGTCATGACGTTTCTGCAGGGCGGCGACGAGTTCCTTGTACGAGCCGATGGCGATATCGGCAGCGGCGCCGAGCTTGCCAAGATAGGCTTTCCAGGCCACCGGGTCTTCGACGGCCAGCGCCTTGTCGGGACGGTAGCTGGGGACCATCACCGGTTCGCCGGGCTGGCGCGCCTTGGCGTAGGCGATGTGGAATTCGAGGCTGTCGGCCGGATCGTCGGTCGTCCCGACGGCCTTGACCTTCATCTTCTGCAGCAGCGAACGGGCGCCGAATTCGGGTTTTACGAGTTGAGCATTGCAGGCTTCCCAGATCATCGGCGCGGTCTTTTCCGAAAGCGGGGCGTCGATGCCGAAGTAGCGCTGCAATTCGAGGTGCGTCCAGTGGTAGAGCGGATTGCCGATCAGTTTCGGCACGCTGCGCGCCCAGGCCATGAAGGTGCGATAGTCGGCAGGATGGCCGGTGATGTCCTCTTCCGCCACGCCGTTCGAGCGCATCGCGCGCCACTTGTAGTGGTCGCCGCCGAGCCAGGCGTGCGCCAGGTCGCGGAAGCAGGCGTTGCTGGCGATGTCCGCCGGCGGCAGATGGCAGTGGTAGTCGATGATCGGCATCTGCGCCGCATAATCGTGGTACAGGCGCTGCGAACACGGGTCGGGCAGGAGAAAATCGGCGTTCATGAACGGTTTCATCGGTGTCTCCGTACGTTTATTCGAGGTTGGGCCCGTCTTTGATGATCCGGGAAGGCAGGCCGGGACCGGCATTTTTTTGGCGCATTATGATCAACTCGAATCGCGCCAGCCAATGCTATTAAGGAACTTGCCCATACAAAATAGGTATGGCGCCCCGGGTTTCATACCCCTGCTCTGCTATAGTCCCGCTGTCGGGTTTAACGAGAAAAAGACATGGACGTCCGGCGCCTGAAATACTTCATCGTCACCGCCGAAGAACGAAGCATCAGCCGCGCTGCGGAACGGCTGCACATCACCCAGCCGCCGCTGACCCGGCACATCCAGTCGCTGGAAGAAGAACTCGGCGTGCTCCTGTTCACCCGTACCAGCTGGGGCGTCGAGCTGACCCAGGCGGGCACGGCGCTGCTCAAGCACGCGCACAACATCAGCGCCCACATCGAGCTGGCCACCGAGCAGATCCGCCGTGTCGCGGCAGGCCAGGCCGGACGGATCGACATCGGCGTCTTCGGCTCGGCGATGCTGAACATCATCCCCAAGCTGCTCAGCACCTTCTCGGCCACCCACCCCGACGTGCGGGTCGTGCTGCACAACACGCCGAAGGAACGCCAGATCAACGCCCTGCAACAGGGGCGCATCCTCGCCGCCTTCGACCGCTACCTGCCCGAACTCCCGAACATCGCCGCGGTGCGGGTCTGCCGCGAACCGATCTGGGTCGCGGTACACAGCGGCAACCCGCTCAGCCGGTTGCCGCGCATCAGTCTCGACGACCTGCGCAACGAGCCGATGATCGACGAGCAGGATCCAAGCGTTTCCATCGCCTGCCGGGAGCTTTTCAAGCTGCACAATTTCGAACCCGTCGTCGTCCAGAACGCGGCCGACCTGATCGCCGCGACGATCATGGTCTCCGGTGGTTTCGGCTCCGCCCTGCTGCCCGAATCGATCCTCAACCTGCGCCTTCCCAACGTGATTTATCGCCCGCTGACTGCGGACGTCGATTGCATGATTGACCTGCACTTCGCCTACCGCAAGGACGAGGAATCGCCCTTGCTCGACGAACTGCTGGAATGCGTGCGCAACTACCGCCACCACGCCACCGAAAGCGAAGAGGCGAACCATCCCGGCGAGGAGTGACGATGACCATCGAACTCGCAACGACGCTCGGCAAGAGCTTCCTCTTCGTCCTGGCCACGATGATCCCCATCCTCAATCCGGCCGCGTCCGCGCCGATTTTCCTCAGTCTGACCGAAGGCGCTTCGGCAAGGACACGCAACGCACTGGCCAAGCGCATCGCCGGCAACATCTTCTGGCTGATGGCCGGATCGATGCTTGTCGGCTCCTACGTCCTCGGCTTCTTCGGCATTTCCCTTCCCATCGTCCGGGTCGGCGGCGGTCTGATCCTCGCGGCGATGGCCTGGCGCCTGCTCAGCGCATCGCCACAGATGGACGACAGCCGCGCCGCCCTCGTCGAGTCCTTCACCCCCGAGCACGCCCGGCGCCAGGCGTTTTATCCGCTGACTTTCCCGGTCAGCTGCGGCCCCGGCTCGATCTCCGTCGCCATCACCGTGGGTGTCGCGCTCCACCAGGAAAGGGTGCTTCTGTCACTGGCCAGCACCAGCGGTGCGCTGCTCGCGCTCGCCCTGATCGCCGGACTGATCTACCTGGCGTTCGCCAACGCCAGCCGCCTCCTGCGGCTGCTCGGCGACAGCGGGGCAGCCGTCCTGCTGCGACTCTCGGCGTTCATCCTGCTCTGTCTCGGCGTGCAGATCGTCTGGGACGGCGCCAGCGAACTGCTTACCGAAGTTCTGCAGCGCGCCATCCCGCGCGACGTTTGACTCCGCGTCCGCTCATACCGATTCTGTATGTCCCCCATTAGGAAATAGCATTTGAAGCCCCCTGGCTTCTTCCACATAATCGCCAGCGCTGAATAAAACGGTTGCCGCAGCAACCACCGGGGGAAGGGGAACAGCAGTGAATCACCGAGCACGTTGGGGAATCCTGGGTTGCGCCCGCATCGCGCGCCTGCAAGTCGTTCCGGCGATCCTGCGCTGCAGCGAGGCGACGCTCGCCGCCGTGGCCTCCCGTGATGCCGGCAAACTCGCCGAATTCCGTTCGCTGTTCGGCGATTTCACGGCCCACACCGGTTACGACGCCCTGATCGATGACCCGACCCTCGACGCCGTCTACATTCCGCTGCCGAACTCGCTGCACCGTGAATGGGCCATCCGGGCGATGCGCGCCGGCAAGCACGTGCTGTGCGAAAAGCCGCTGGCCCTCAATGCTGCCGAAGCTGAAGAGATGATCCGTGCCGCCCGCGAGTCCGGCGTGCTGCTGATGGAAGCCTTCATGTACCGCTATACCGAACGCATGCGCAAGGTGGAGGAGATCCTCGCCAGCGGCGTTCTCGGCCCGATCCGCAGCATCAACTCGACGTTCCGCTTCTTCCTCGACCGGCAGAACACGATCAAGGAACAGCCGGAACTCGGCGGTGGCGCGCTGTACGACGTCGGCTGCTACCCGCTCAACCTGATCGGTCTCGTGACGCAGGCCGAGCCCGAGGCCATCGCCGTCGAATGCGCGAAACAGCACGGCGTCGACGTCAATCTGTCCGCCGTGCTGCGCTACGCCGACGGACTGATCGCCACGCTGCACTGCGGTTTCGACGCATTCGGGCGCAATTACAGCGAAATCGTCGGCACCGAGGGCGCCCTGCTCGTCCCCGACACTTTCCTCGATGATGCAGGCCAACTGACACTGCAAACGAAACAGGGAAGCGAATCGATCGCCGTCGCCGCCTCGGACCGCTACGGCGAGGAGATCCGCGATTTCAGCACGGCGATTCTGAACAAGCGGCAGCCGAAGCTGTCTCTGGACGAGTCGGTGCGCAACCTGCGCGTCCTTGAGCGGATTCTCGAGAAGACTCACGACTAGGTAACCAACAAAAAAAGACAGATGTTTGCCCCAGAATAAAAAAAATGGAATGTCGTTCCAAAAATAGCTTGAACAGCCATTGAGCTTGTCGTATATTGAGATTCAACTTCTGCGGATACAGACCAAAAAAAAGGCGGGCCGCACAAGTAGCTTTTGAAAGCCGATTGTCAGCGGGTTGATGTAGCGAGAGCGAACGCGTGTCTGCGCGTCTTTGCGATCGGGACAGTCCCGCCTATCTGCTTGCAAACCATGGCGAAAGCCATTCAATCAACCAGGAGGACTTATGATCTCGTTTCGTAAAAGCGCACTGAGCATCTGCTTCGCAACCCTGATTGGCGGTATCAGCGCCTCAGCAGGCGCCTTAGAACTGAAGGCAGCGGACGTTCACCCCGAAGGCTACCCGACCGTTGTTGCCGTCCAGAGCTTGGGCAAGAAGCTTGAAGCCGCCACCAACGGCCGCATCAAGCTGAAAATGTTCCCGAACATGGCTCTCGGCGACGAAAAATCCATGATCGAGCAGACCCAGGCCGGTGGCATCGACATCCTGCGTACCTCGCTCGGCCCGATGGGCCCGGTCGTTCCTGAAGTCAACGTCTTCAACATGCCGTTCGTGTTCCGCAACCCGGCGCACATGCGCGCCGTGATCGACGGGCCGATCGGCGACGAAATCCTGAAGAAGATCACCGACAGCTCGGTGAACCTCGTCGGCCTCGCCTGGATGGACGGCGGCACGCGCAACCTGTACTCCAAGAAGGCAGTACGCAAGCCGGCCGACCTCGGTGGCCAGAAGATCCGCATGATGGGCAACCCGCTCTTCGTTGACACGATGAACGCCATGGGCGGCAGCGGCGTCTCGATGGGCATGGCCGAACTGTTCAGCTCGATGCAGACCGGCGTGGTCGATGGCGCGGAAAACAACGAACCGACCTACGTGACGCAAAACCACTTCACGGTCGCCAAGTTCTACAACCGCACCGCCCACCTGATCATCCCGGAAGTCCTGGTATTCTCGAAGGCGAAGTTCAACAAGCTGAGCGCCGAAGACCAGGCCCTGGTCCGCAAGCTGGCCCGCGAGGCGCAGCTTGAGCAGCGCAAGCTGTGGGACGAAAAGGTCGCCGACTCGCTGGCCAAGATGAAGGCCACCGGCGTGACCATCGTCGAGGACGTCGACCAGCCCGCCTTCTTCAAGGCCACCCAGCCCGTGCGTGACAAGTACGGCGCAGCCTATGCCGACCTGATCAATCGCATCCAGGCCGTCAAGTAACAAGCAACGAAGCACCGAAAAACCGCACGGGAGGCCCAACCCGTGCGGTTTCATCGTACCCCCGGAGGTAGTTTCAAATGAAAGAAGCCTATTGCAACGCCATGGACAAGATCTATTGGCTGTGCATCTGGATTGCAGGCCTGGCCATGACCGTCATGGTACTGGTCATCCCCGTCCAGGTCGTCGCGCGCAAGTGGTTCGACTCGGGACTGTCGTGGCCCGAACCCGCCGCCCTCGTCTGCATGATCGTATTCACCTTCATCGGCGCCGCAGCTGCCTATCGCGCCGGTAGCCACATCGCTGTCACCATGCTCACCGATCGCCTGCCGCCGAAGGCCAAGGCCGTTGCGGCGCGCATCGTCGACATCCTGATGGCCCTGATCGCCATCTTCGTCATCTACTACGGCGGCGACCGCGTCCTGTTCTTCATGAGCACCGGGCAGAGCCTGCCTGACTTTCCCTCGCTGCAAGTGTCCTGGACCTACCTGCCGCTGCCGATCGGTTCCCTGGCCACCCTGCTCTTCGTCATCGAGGCGATCCTGTTCGGATCCCAGCATGACCGCCCGATCGTAAAGATCGGCAGCCACAGCTGATACCGCACTCTTGAAATAAGGAATCCGATCATGGATGCACTCGTAATAATGGGAACATTCTTCCTGCTGCTGGCGGTAGGCCTTCCGGTGGCCTATACGCTGGGAATGACGGCGCTCGTCGGCGCGGTCTATTTCAGCGGGGACATGTCGTTCATGACCATCGTCATGCTCAAGATGGGCGACGGCGTCAATAAATTCACCCTGCTGGCCATACCGTTCTTCGTCCTGGCCGGCGCCATCATGGCAGAAGGCGGTATCGCCTCGCGCCTGGTCAACTTCGCCTCGATCTTCGTCGGCTTCATCCGCGGCGGCCTGTCGCTGGTGAACATCCTCGCCTCGACCTTCTTCGGCGCCATTTCCGGCTCGTCGGTCGCGGACACGGCGTCGATCGGCTCGGTGATGATTCCGGAAATGGAAAAGCACGGCTATCCGCGCCCCTACGCGGCGGCTGTCACGGCCTCCGGTTCGGTACAGGCGATTCTGATCCCGCCCAGCCACAACTCGGTCATCTACTCGCTGGCGGCCGGCGGCAGCATCTCGATCGGCGCGCTGTTCCTCGCCGGCGTGATGCCTGGCGTCCTGCTCGGCACGACCCTGATGACCATGTGCGTGTTCTTCGCCAAGAAGCGTGGCTACCCGAAAGGGCGGGCGATCCCGATCAAGGAAGCGTTGAAGATCATGCTCGACGCGCTGCCCGGCCTGTTCACCGTGGTCATCATCCTCGGCGGCATCCTTTCCGGCTGGTACACCGCCACGGAATCGGCGGCCATGGCCTGCGTCTGGGCCTTCCTGGTAACGATGTTCTTCTACCGCGACTACAAGTGGAGCCAGTTGCCGGTCCTGGTGCATCGCACGGTCAAGACCGTCACCATCGTGATGATCCTGATCGGCTTCGCCGCGGCCTTCGGCCATATCCTGACGATGCTGTCGCTGCCGCTGCAGATCTCAAACTTCTTCACCGGCATTTCCGACAATCCCTACGTCGTGCTGCTGGCGATCAACGTCCTGCTGCTGATCCTCGGTACGCTGATGGACATGGCCCCGCTGATCCTGATCCTGACCCCGATCCTGTTGCCGGTCGTCACCAAGCTCGGCGTACACCCGGTGCATTTCGGAATGATCATGATGGTCAACCTCGGCATCGGACTGATCACCCCGCCCGTGGGTTCGGTCCTGTTCGTGGCCAGCGCGGTGTCGAATCAGAAGATGGAAGCAGTGACCCGGGCGATGGCGCCGTTCTTCGTCGCGCTGTTCTCCGTCCTGCTGGTCATCACTTACGTGCCGCAGATCTCGTTGTGGCTGCCACGGCTGACCGGCGAACTGAACTACCCGCCGGACGTCGTCGCCGATGTCGCCACGACAGCCAAGGGACAGCCGGTCGCCATCGACGCACTGAAGAACGATTCGGACAAGGAAAAGAACCCGCTGACGATCACCAAGGTCGTCATCGTCGAAGGCAAGGGCGAAGCGCTGGTCAACGCCGACGGGGCGGTGCTCTTCACTCCGGCGGCCGAGTTCACCGGCAAGGCCGTGCTCGAGTACACCGCCGACGACTTTCGTGGTGGCCCCGAGAAATCGACGATCACGGTGACCGTCAATCCCTGATCGGAGAGTTCTCCCAAGAAAAACCCGGGCGCGAAAGCCCGGGTTTTTTTGTACCTCAAACCTGCGAAAAGCGCCCGGCCACCAAGCTACCCGGCGCAACGCCTGCGAGTTGTACGACTACGCTCAGTTCGTCTGCTGGATTCCGGCGACGACCCAGCCCTTGTCGCCGGCCACCGGCTTGCTGAGATGCCAGACCTCGTCGAACGGCAGCGCCGGGCCGTCAGCTTCCTCGCGAATCAGGCCGCCGAAGCGCACGCTGGCGATGTGCCGGTCGCCTTCCGTCACCACTTCCAGCAGTTCGGCGTCCAGACGCACCACGTCGGTCTGCTGCGCGGCATCGCCCCGCTCGCTCATCTGCATGCGGATTTCGGCGAACATCTCCGGACTGGTGAATTCCCGGATGTCGTCGATGTTCTTCGCATCGTTGGCCGCTTGCATGCGGACGAAGTTGAGCTTCGCGACACGCAGGAAACCATCGGCATCAAAATCGGCAGGAATCGCCGATGCCGCTACAGGCGCCGCGGCTGACGACGAGGCGCCGAACGGCACTTCCGTTGCCGCCCGAGGCACGCCGTTCGCCGCATTGCCGGCGCCCGCGTACTGCATTCCCGGCGCCCGTGCCGTCGCTGCGTTACGCCGGAACAACATGCGGAAGATGAACAGCGCGGCCATCAGCAGCAACCCGATCATCACGATATTGGCCATTTCCGCGCCAAGACCGAGATGCGAGAACAGCGCCGCCAGGCCGAGTCCGGCCGCCAGACCGGCGATCGGTCCCATCCAGTTGCGCTTGGGCGCGGCGGTCGTCGCCGTCGAGGGGGCCGAAGCCGGTGCCGCTTGCTGCGTCGGCCGGGTCGGCGCCGGCTGAACGGCCTGGCGCTGCATGCCGAAGGTTTTCCCGCCGCCAAGGCGTCTGGCCTCAGCATCGCCTACGGTCAGGCCGAGAGCCATGACCGACAGGAACATTGCCATCAATACTTTTTTCATTGAATCACTCCATTGTCGCGATCCCGAGGGGAAAGGGCATGGCCCGCCCCGCCGGAATCCGCGTTAGTTCGAAAAGGGGAAACAAGCGCCTTGCCATGGAACGGCAAGGGTAGCCCGGGCCCAACAGTCCGGGTCAGGCGAAGGCCGGCTTGGGCGGACGCTCGAAGGAAAAAACCGGGTCGGGCGGCTGGATCACGCCGTAGACGCCGCCCCAGACGGCGGCCGATGCCCCCCAATGCAAGGCGAACGACAACAGGATTTTGTCCGCCTCATGGGCGTCGTGAGAATAGTCACCGGTGAAAGTTTCGCCGGCGCTCTCTGCGCAATCATCGGCCTGTCCGGAGAGCAGTTCACCGCCATCACCCGTGGCTGGAGAGTTCATCGCGGACGACGCTGCTTCCGCCGCGAAAGCCGTCGACGGCATCACCACCGGAACGACGAACGAAACGACCGCCAGGAGGACGATAAGCCAACGAAAACTGACGGGAGTAGTGAACAAGCGCTTGGAAGCCGAGAACGAATCGGCCCGCAGTCTATCCTGCCGCAACGAGCGGAACAAGCCGGACATAGTGCGGGAAGCCGAAGTCATCGTTAATCGTCGAGCCGGAGCTGACGCATCGCAACAGGGGAGAAACCGTGGTTGAGCGGCCCGCCGCCCTTGCCCGTGCGCACCTCGGCGCCGGCGGCGAGCGCCCCGCGCACGAATGCGCGCGCGCCCTGCACGGCATCGACCAGCGATGCTCCCAGCGCGAGATGCGCAGCGATCGCGCTGGACAAGGTGCAACCCGTGCCATGCGTATTCGGGCTCGGAATACGCTCGCCTTCCATCCAGTGCATCTCGCCGTCACCGGTCAGCAACAGATCGATCACTGCCTCGCCGGGCAGGTGGCCCCCCTTGACCAGCACCGCCCGCGCGCCCTGCTCCCGCAGTTGCCGTGCCGCCCGGGCCATGTCGTCGGTCGATTCCAGCGGCCGGCCGACCAGCAGCCCCGCCTCGTCGAGGTTGGGGGTGATCAGCACCGCGCGCGGAAACAGCTCGCGCACCAGCACGTCGGTCGCCGCCTGTTCGATCAGCACCGCGCCGCTCGTCGCCACCATGACCGGGTCGAAGACGACGTTCGGCAGCGCGTGCCGGTCGATGGCCTCGGCGACCGTACGCACGATCTCCGGCGCGTGGAGCATGCCGATCTTCACCGCGTGCGCACCAATATCCTCGATCACCGCATCGATCTGGTCGCGCAACATCTGCGGCGGCACACCGTGGATGCTGCGCACGCCGCAGGTGTTCTGCGCGGTCAGCGCGGTAATCGCCGTCATCCCGTAGCAGCCGAGCGCCGAGAACGTCTTCAGGTCGGCCTGGATGCCCGCCCCGCCGCCGCTGTCCGAGCCGGCGATGGAGAGAACGCGGGGATATTCGTAGTTCAGTGCTGCGGTCATGGGGTCTCTTGCGTCCGATTCAGTCACGATGTCTTCGACACCGGCGCGGGCACGGGAATTCCAGCCGCCTCCGCGGTCGCCAGTTCGATCGCCGACCAGTCGAGCTTGCTCCGCCCGTGCGCCACCGCGTCCTGCAGGCGCAGGAAGAGGAAATCGGCGACTGGCATCGGCACCTTCGACGCGGCGGCCGTCTCGCGCGCGAGGCGAATATCCTTCATGCCCAGCTCGAGGACGAAGCCGGCGGGTTCGTAGGCACGCTGCGCGATGATCCGCCCGTAGCTCTGATACGCCGGGCAGGCGAAGTTGGCGCTGGTGAAGAAGTCATACACCGTCTGGCGCTCGATCCCGTTCTTTTCGCACAAGGCCATCGTCTCGGCCATCGCCTCGATCGCCGCCAGAATCATGAAGTTTCCGGAAAGCTTGACGATGTTCGCACCACCGGGCGCGTCGCCGAAGTCCTGCACGCGCTGCCCGAGTTCGTTGAGGATCGGCAAGGCCCGCGCCTTGGCTTCCGGCGAACCCGACAGGCAGATCCACAGCTTGCGTATCGCTGCCGCGTCGGGGCGGCCGAAGACCGGCGCCGCGACGAACAGGCTGCCGCGTTTGGCGTGTTCTTCCGCCAGCTTGCGCGAGGTTTCCGGCGAAACGGTGCTCATCGAGATGTGCAGCCCGCCCTGCCCCAGCGCATTGGCGAAGCCGCCCGCACCCAGCACCGCTTCTTCCAGAACGGCATCGTTGGAGAGCAGGCTGATGACCACGCCGCCCGGCGTTACGGCACTCGAGAGGGAGTCCGCGACGATCGCGCCTTCAGCGGCCAACGGCGCCGCCTTGTCACGCGAGCGGTTATAAACGGTGACGGCATAGCCGCTGGCGAGAAGATTGCGGGCAATCGGCGTGCCCATGTTGCCCAAACCGACGACGGATACAGCTTTGGTTTCCATTCGATTCTCCTGATCTGGCTGAAATGACGGACTCAGGGATTCTAACGGGAATCGCGCCCGCGTTACCGGACCTCGAACTCGAAACTCGCGGCGATCCGTCCTTCGACGACGACGTCCAGCTGGCGCCGCCCGGCGGGTTCTTGCGGACCGATTTCCCACTCGCCGTAGATCCGCCCATCAACAGGAACCAGCTGACGCTGGCTGACCTGGTTGCGGCGGTCCAGCGGAATGACCAGTTTGGTCCCTTCCGCCGAGTCGGTGCGATGCTCGATCGCCGTCCCCGGCAGCACATACTCCTCACGCACGCTGACGGAGCGCTTCACTCCGCGCAACTCGATCATCCAGCCGTAGCGCTGGCCCTCCTTGCGCGGCACGACCCGGGTCGCCGAAAACACCACGCGCTGCGGATCGCTGGCATCGAAAACGCCGAACTCGGCGGCCACGACTTCATAGGCAAAAACGCGTGTGCTGGCGAAAAACAGCCACGCAAGAAACAGCAATCGCTTCATTGTCCCCTCGGGAAGATTCAGCGCCGGCGCCCTTCGCCGACGGCTGCCAGATAAATGCCGACCAGCAGCATGATAAACCCCGCGGCCTGCGCCGGCGCGAAGGTCTCGCCGAGGAACAGCCAGGCCAGCAGCGCACTGCCGACCGGCTCCCCGAGGGTGACGACGGCGACGAAGGTCGGCGAGACGAAACGCAGCGACCAGTTGTAGGCCGAATGCCCGAGCAACTGCGGCCCGAGCGCCATCCCCAGCGCCGCAAGATACGCCGGCGCCGTGTAGCCGACGAGCGTCACGCCCGCCCCGGCGCAGCCGAGCAGCAGAAAGAGCGCCGCGGCGCCGTAGGCCAGCCAGATGTACGCCGGCAACGGCATGTCGGCGCGCAAACGGCGACCGAGCAACAGGTACGCGGAAAAACACCAGCTGCCGACCAGCGCCAGCATGTTGCCAAGCAGCGCGTTGCTGCCGGCGACGGCTTCCCGGCTGTCGCTCCAGAAGATCAGCAGGCTGCCGGAGAGCGAGACGGCGATGCCGCCCAGAGTCATCGCACTCGGCCGCTCGCGGAACAGGAGGAACGAAGCGAACGCGATCCAGATCGGGTTGGTCGTCACCAACGCCGTGCTGCTCGCCACCGAGGTGTACTCAAGCGAACTGATCCAGGTGGCGAAATGCAGCGCGAGAAAGAATCCCGCGCCGAGCGTCAACACGATTTGGCGCCGCGTGATGGCCAGCAGCGCGCGCCGCGATTGCCACAGGGCGAAGGGTGAAATGATCAGCGCTGCCAGGCCCAGGCGCAGGGTGGCGATGGCCAGCGACGGCAGCGCGTGCCCCTGCGCCACCCGCGCCAGGATCGCGCCGAAGGAAATCGCCAGCAGGCCGATGCCGAGGACGCCGAAGGGGAGCCAGCGGGGCGGAAGGCGATCCTGGCTCACCGGGACACCAAACCACGGCCAAGGCATCCGTCATCCCGGCGAAGGCCGGGATCCAGAGGGACGTCCACCGCCGAACTGGATTCCGGCCTTCGCCGGAATGACGGGATGGGGTTACGCCGCGGCATGTCCCCCTTCCAGATACGCCGCCCGTACCTCGGCGCTGGCCAGCAGATCACGGCCGGTGCCGGTCATGGTGATCTGGCCGTGCTGCATCACATAGCCGCGATGCGCGGCGCGCAGGGCGTGGTGGGCGTTCTGCTCGATGAGCAGGATGGTCATCCCGTGGTCCTCGTTGAGTTCGCGGATGGTCTGGAAGATCTTCTTGATGTACAGCGGCGCCAGGCCCAGCGACGGTTCGTCGAGCAGCAGCAGCTTGGGCCGCGCCATCAGCGCGCGGGCGATGGCCAGCATCTGCTGTTCGCCGCCCGAGAGCGTGCCGGCGCGCTGCTCCAGGCGTTCTTCCAGGATCGGGAACAGCGCGTACATGCGCTTGAGGTCGACGTGGAGGTTGTCCGGATCGGCCATCACCGCGCCCATCTGCAGGTTTTCCAGCACCGTCATGCGCGGAAAAATGCGCCGTCCTTCCGGCACCAGGGAGATGTCGCGGCGGGCGATGACGTGCGTCGGCAGGCGGGTGATGTCCTCGTTGTCGAAGACGATGCGCCCGGCCGAGACGCGCGGCTGGCCGAACAGCGACATCAGCAGGGTCGACTTGCCCGCACCGTTGGCCCCGATCAGCGTGACCACCTCGCCGACCTGCACCGACAGGTCGATGCCGCGCAACGCGTGGATGTGGCCGTAGTGGGCATGCACGCCCGAGAGTTGCAGCATCATGCGCTCACCTCCGCGTGGAGCCGGTCGTTACCCTCGTCGGCATCTTCCTCGCCGAGATAGGCCTTGATCACGTTCGGATCGTTCTGGATCTGCTTCGGCGTCCCCTCGGCGATCTTGCGCCCGTAGTTCAGGACGCAGATGTGGTCGGAGACGTTCATCACCACGCTCATGTCGTGCTCGATCAGCAGGATCGTCAGCTTCGCGTCGGCGACGAGACGCAGCAGCAGTTCGTTGAGTTCGCCCGACTCGCGCGGGTTGAGGCCCGCCGCCGGCTCGTCGAGGCACAACAGCAGCGGATCGACGCACAACGCCCGGGCGATCTCGACGCGCCGCTGCGTGCCGTACGGCAAGGCGCCGGCCGGGGTATCGGCCTTGTCGATCAGGTGAAGGCGGGTCAACCAGTCGACCGCCTTGGCCACCGCCTGCTGTTCCGCCCGCCGGTACGACGGGAGCCCGAGGATACCCGCCAGCGAGAAGCCCGATGCCTTCTGCAGCGCATTGTGCTGCGCGACGATCAGGTTCTCCAGCACCGTCATCTTCGGGAACAGGCGGATGTTCTGGAAGGTGCGCACGACCTGCGCGACGTGCGCCACCTGATGGCTCGGCAGGTCGGCGAGGCGCAGCGCGCCGCGGATCGGATGGTTCAGGCAGACGACGCCTTCGGTCGGCTTGTAGAAGCCGGTCAGACAGTTGAAGAAGGTCGTCTTGCCGGCACCGTTGGGGCCGATCACGCCGGTGATCTTGCCGGCCGGAACGGCCAGCGACAGGTCGTCGATGGCCGCCAGACCACCAAAACGCATGGTCAGGTGCTCGACGCTGAGGATGGTGTTTTCGGCGCTCATGCACGTTCCCCCGCCGGTTGATGACGCAGGGTCGGCTCACGGTGCGAGAGGATTCCGCCCGGCCGCCAGACCATGATCAGGATCATCGCCGCACCGAACAGCAGCATCCGGTACTCGGCGAAGTCGCGCCCGAGTTCGGGCAGCAGCACCAGCACCACCGAAGCCAGCACCACCCCGAGCTGGCTGCCCATGCCGCCGAGCACGACAATCGCCAGAATGATCGCCGACTCGTTGAAGGTGAAGGATTCTGGCGAGATGAAGCCCTGCCGCGCGGCAAAGAACACCCCTGCCACGCCGCCGAGCATCGCGCCGAGGGCGAAGGCCGAGAGCTTGACGTTGGTGATGTTCATCCCCAGCGCCTTGCAGGCGATCTCGTCCTCGCGCATCGCTTCCCAGGCCCGCCCGATCGGCAAGCGGCGCAGCCGTTTCACCAGCACGTTGGTCAGCAGCGAGAGCAGCAGGATCACGTAGTAGAGGAAGATGATCCGGTGCATCGGCGAGAACTCCAGCCCGAAGAACGAGGCGAAGGTACCGGTATCGCTCGACGGCACGAACGGCAGGCCGAAGAAGGTCGGCCGCGGAATCGAGGAGATCCCGTTCGGCCCGCCAGACAGGTCGGTCCAGTTGGTCAGCACGACGCGGATGATTTCACCGAAGCCGAGGGTGACGATGGCCAGGTAATCGCCGCGCAGACGCAGGCTCGGCCAGCCGAGTGCGAGCCCGAACACCGCGGCAGTCAGCCCGGCGACCGGCAGCGCCGTCCAGAAGCCCCAGCCGAATTGCGTCGCCAGCAAGGCATAGGTATACGCGCCGACGGCATAGAACGCAGCATGACCGAGGTCGAGCAGACCGGCCAGACCGACCACCACGTTCAGGCCCCAGCCGAGCATCACGTAGATCAGCACGCTCGTTGCCGTATCGACGACGTAGCGGTTGTCGGAAAAAAGGATTGGCAGCAGGAGGGCGATGCCGAAGGCCAGCCAGCCCACCAGTTCAAGAATGCGAATGCTGCGGACACCGCGCTTGCCCGATTTGGCGGCGGCCTGCCGGTCGCGGGTCTGGCGGCGCAGCTTCAGCATGTCGAGCCCGTAGCGCAGGGCCAGACGGCCAAAGAACGCCGCGGCGATGAAGGCGCCGAGCAGCGGCCAGCGCGTCAGCACCTGCAGCGAGCCACCCTGGTCGGCGGTGGTCAGGCCGATCATCGGAATGCCCAGCAGCAAGGCGATCAATGCGATGCCGGCGGCATCCTTGAAGCGCTCCGCAAGTGTCGGCGCGTTGTTGGCAAAAACGAGTGGCGACATCAGACTTTCTCCACTTCAGGCCGGCCGAGCAGGCCGGAGGGACGGAACATCAGCACCAGGATCAGGATGCTGAAGGTGGCCACGTCCTTGTACTCGGCGGACAGGTAGTTCGACCAGAAGGCCTCGATCAGGCCGATGATCAGCCCGCCGAGCATCGCTCCCGGCAGCGAGCCGATGCCGCCGAGCACCGCCGCGGTGAACGCCTTGATGCCGGCGACGAAGCCGATGTAGAAGTCCACCACCCCGTAGTACATCGTCACCATGACCCCGGCGACGGCGGCGAGCGAGGCGCCGAGCATGAAGGTGAGCGAGATCGTCCGGTCGACGTCGATGCCGAGCAGCGCGGTCATCGTGCGATCCTGCTCGCAGGCGCGCTGCTGGCGGCCGAACGAGGTGCGGGTGATCAGCCAGGTGAACGCCGCGAGCAGCGCCACCGTCACCAGCACGATGAGGATCTGCGAGAACGACAGGCGCGCGGTGAAGCCGTCGGTGGTCAGGACATTGATCCCGCCGGTGATCATCGGCGGAATCGGCTTGACCCGGGCACCCTGCGTGAGCTGCACCATGTTCTGCAGGAAGATCGACATGCCGATCGCCGAGATGAGCGGCGCGAGCCGCGTCGCACCGCGCAACGGCCGGTAGGCCACCCGTTCGACGGCCCAGCCATACACCGAGGTGAACAGCACGGCCACGATCAGCACCACGAGCAGGGCGAACGGCACCGAGGTGACGCCGAAGGCCGTCAGCAGCGTGAAGCCGGTCACGGCGATGAACGCGCTGACCATGTAGATGTCGCCGTGGGCGAAATTGATCATCCCGATGATGCCGTACACCATCGTGTAACCGATCGCGATCAGCCCGTAGACGGCACCGAGCGTCAAGCCGTTGATGAGTTGCTGGAGAGCAAGAGCCATAAGAATCCTCTGAGTTCGTCGTCACACCGGCGCAGGCCGGTGTCCAGCAGTCGCATTCCTGGATTCCGGCCTGCGCCGGAATGACGAAATCGGGGTTGTTCCCTGTTTCTGTGTTTTTCGCGTCCGGAGCAGGCCAACGCCCCTCCGGATCAGCGCCGGCCCGCAGTTTACCCGCCCGGCGCGCGAAATACACGGCAAAAGGCCAGTTGGATCTATTCGTCTCCCTTGTCCAGCGACATCAGCACCGCATTGCCGCCCGATGCCGTCGTATCCACCGACAGCGTCCGTTCGCAGGCAAAGCGGTACAGATAGTGCGGCCCGCCGGCTTTCGGCCCGGTCCCGGACAAGCCTTCGCCGCCGAACGGCTGCACGCCGACCACTGCACCGATGACGTTGCGATTGACGTAGGTGTTGCCGACGTGCAGGCGCTGGGTGATGCGCTCGATCGTCTCGTCGATGCGGCTGTGGATGCCGAGCGTCAGGCCGAAGCCGGTGTTGGCGATCGCGTCGCAGACCTTGTCGAGCTGGTCCGAGCGCCAGCGCACGACGTGCAGGATCGGCCCGAAGACCTCGTGTTCCAGCCGCGAGATGTCGTCGATCTCGTAGGCTCGCGGGGCGAAGAAGCTGCCGTGGGCGGTCAACTCGTCGTCGAGCTTGCAGGTGTAGATCGGCGTGGCGAAGCTGTCGAGCTTGCGCGCATGGCGTTCGAGCATGTAGCGCGCGTCGTCGTCGATCACCGGGCCGACGTCGGTGCGGATGTCAGCCGGATTGCCGATGCGCAGCGTCTGCATCGCGCCGCAGAGCATCATCGCCACCTTGTCGGCGATGTCCTCCTGCAGGAACAGCACGCGCAGCGCAGAACAGCGCTGGCCGGCGGAATTGAACGCCGAGGCGACGACGTCACGCACGACCTGCTCGGAGAGCGCCGAGGAATCGACGATCATCGCGTTCTGCCCACCGGTCTCGGCGATCAGCGGCACGATCGGGCCGGGCTTGGTCGCCAGCGTCTGGGCGATCATCCGCGCCACCTCGGTCGAACCGGTGAAGGCGACGCCGGCGCAGCGCGGGTCGGCCACCAGCGCCGCGCCGATGCGTCCGCCGCCCGGCAGGTAGGCCAGCGCATCGGCCGGCACCCCGGCGGCGTGCAGGAAGCTCACGGCCAGCGAGGCGACCAGGGGCGTCTGCTCGGCTGGCTTGGCGACGACGGTATTGCCGGCGGCCAGCGCCGCGGCGACCTGGCCGACGAAGATGGCCAGCGGGAAGTTCCACGGGCTGATGCAGACGAACACCCCGCGCCCGTGCAGCGAGAGCGTGTTGCGTTCGCCGGTCGGCCCGGGCAGGACGATCGGTTCGGCGAACTTCTCGCGCGCCTGCGCCGCGTAATAGCGGCAGAAGTCGATCGCCTCGCGCACTTCGGAAACCGCGTCGCCCTGGGTCCGCCCGCCCTCGCGCACGATCAGTGCGACGAGCTCCGGCAGGCGCAGCTGCAGCATGTCGGCGGCGCGGTCGAGGATCGCCGCGCGTTCGCCGGCCGGCGTATCCGACCACTCCCGGAAGGCCTTGGCAGCACGGGCCATGGCCTCGGCCGCATCCTCGCTGCTCGCCTCGGTGACGTAACCGACCACGTCGCGCCGGTCGGCCGGGGCGCAGACCTTGCTGCTCTTGCCTTTCACCCCCTTGCCGCCGATCAGCGGCAGGGCTTCGTAATGTTCCGTGGTGCTATGTTCGATGGCCCGACGCAGGCTGTCGAGCGTGGGTTTGTCACTCATGTCCAGTCCTTCACTGTTGGCGCGTTCGGCGCCGAAGAGGTTGCGCGGCAGCGGGATGCCGGGGTGCGGCTTGATCGCCTGCGCGGCGGCCTTCTCCACCGGATCGGCGACCAGATGCTCGATCGGCAGACGCTCGTCGGCAATGCGGTTGACGAACGAGGAATTGGCCCCGTTCTCCAGCAAGCGGCGCACCAGGTAGGCCAGCAGTTCCTCGTGGCTGCCGACGGGCGCATAGACCCGGCAGGCGCGCCCCCACTTCTGCGGGCCGACGACTTCATCATAGAGTTCTTCGCCCATGCCGTGCAGGCGCTGGTATTCCCATTCGTTGTTGTCGCCGGCGATCTCGGCAATCGCCGCCAGCGAGTGCGCGTTGTGCGTGGCGAAGGCCGGATAGAAGGCGACCGGGTCGGCAAACAGGCGCTTGGCGCAGGCCAGATACGACACGTCGGTGTTCCCTTTGCGGGTGAACACCGGGTAGTCGGAAAGACCGCGCTCCTGTGTCGCCTTGACCTCGGCGTCCCAGTAGGCCCCCTTGACGAGGCGCAGGCCGAAGCGGTGACCGGAGCGATGCGCCAGGTCGCCGAGCCATTCGACCGTCGCATAGGCACGCTTCTGATACGCCTGCACCGCCATGCCCAGCCCGTCCCAGCCGGCCAGCTCGGAGTCCATGGCGAGGAACTCGATCAGGTCGAGCGACATTTCCAGGCGATCCATCTCCTCGGCGTCGATGGTGAAGCCGATGTTGTGTTTCTTCGCCTTCAGGGCCAGCTGCTTGACCGCTGGCCACAACTCGCGGCGTACGCCTTCCTCGTTGGCCACTTCATAGCGTGGATGCAAGGCGGAGAGCTTGATCGACACCGACGGCGCCTCCAGCGCCGGACGACCGCCGCCCGCTGCGCCGATGGCGTCGATGGCCATGCCGTAGAGTTCGAAGTAGCGCAGCGCGTCGGCTGCGGTGCGCGCCGCTTCGCCAAGCATGTCGAAGGTATGGCGGTAGCCGTGCTTCTCCGCTCCGGCGGCGCGGTCGAGCGCCTCGCCGATGGTGCGCCCCATGACGAACTGCTTGCCGAGGATGCGCATCGCGGTGATGATCGCCTGGCGGATCACCGGCTCGCCGACGCGGGTGATCAGGCGTTTCAAGGTGCCACCGAGGTTTTTCTCGGCGCCGTCGAGACCGACGATGTGGCCGGTGAGCATCAGCGCCCAGGTCCCGGCATTGACGAAGGTGCTGTGCGAGGCACCGAGCCGGTTGGCCCATTCGGTGTTGCCGATCTTGTCGCGGATCAGCCGATCGACGGTCTCGGTATCGGGGATGCGCAACAGCGCTTCGGCCATGCACATCAGGACGACGCCCTCGCGCGACGAGAGGTCGTAGGTATTCAAGAAGGCATCGATGCCGGTGGTCTTCAGGCGCTTGTCGCGGATGGTCTGCACCAGCGGCCGCGCCCGCTCGAAAATCC
This sequence comes from Propionivibrio pelophilus DSM 12018, assembly GCF_059569095.1. Taxonomy (NCBI): domain Bacteria; kingdom Pseudomonadati; phylum Pseudomonadota; class Betaproteobacteria; order Rhodocyclales; family Rhodocyclaceae; genus Propionivibrio; species Propionivibrio pelophilus. The sequence goes on from NZ_JCANUT010000050.1 coordinate 24,669, forward strand.
GTTGCTGCTGCTCCGGCGTGAAGCGCGCCTTGTCGATCAACGCCTCGACAATTTGCGTTTCGTCGGCGCGATAAACCTCACGCAGCGCCGCGCGAAGCGCGCTACTGTTGGATTCGCTCATGTTTTTTCCTTTTGGTTTCCGGCGGACGCCGGGAACCGGGGATGCTTTGGAGACGTCACCCCGGCAGAAAACGGGGTGACGTTCGGAAGACGATTACTTGGCTACGTAATCGTACTTGCCGCCCTTCCATTGATAGACCATGAAGCCGGGCAGCTTGTTGTCGCCCTTGGCGTCGAAGGAGAGCTTGCCGATGACGGTGTCGAAGCTGGCGCCGCGCATCGCCTTTTCCAAGTCGGCGTACTTCACGCTCTTGGCTTGCTCGGCCACTTGCGCGAAGAGCTGCATCGCGGCGTAGGCGTACATCACGTAGCCTTCCGGCTCGACCTTGGCGTCACGGAATTTCTTGACGATGTCGGCCGCCGCCGGGTTCTTGCGCGGATCCGGCGAGAAGGTGAAGAGGACATTGTCGGCCGCTGGGCCGGCCGCCGTGACCAGTTCGGTGTTGGTCATCGTATCACCCCCCATCACCGTCAGCTTGAGCCCGGCCTGCTGCGCCTGGCGCAGGACCAGCGCGACTTCGGTGTGGTAGCCGCCGTAGGCCATGACTTCGACGCCAGCCGATTTCAACTTGCTGACCAGACCCGAGTAGTCCTTCTCACCGGCGGTGATCGATTCACGCAACGCCGGCTTCACGCCCTTGCCCTGCAGCGCCTTGGCCATTTCATCGGCCAGGCCCTTGCCATACGCGCTCTTGTCGTCGACGACGGCGATCTTCTTGCCCTTGAAGGTATCGGCCAGATAGCCGCCGGCCACCAGGCCCTGCTGGTCGTCACGGCCCATGATGCGGAAGATGTTCTTCAGGCCGCGCTCGGTGACTTTCGGGTTGGTCGATACGGTGGCCATCAGGATCTGCGACTCGTTGTACACGTCGGACGCCGGGATCGTCGAGCTGGAACACCAGTGGCCGTGCATGAAGACGATCTTCTTGTTGACCATGGTGTTGGCCACCGACACCGCCTGCTTCGGATCGCAGGCGTCGTCGCCCACTTCCAGCACGAGTTTCTGCCCGAGCACGCCGCCCTTGGCATTGATGTCGGCGACGGCCATCTCGGCCCCCTTGCGGATCTGGTCGCCAGCCGAGGCGTATTGCCCGGTCATCGGCCCAGCGATGGCCACGAGATGATCCGCATAAGCCTGACCGCCAAACACTGCCAGGGCGCCGATGCCGGCGAGAAGAATTTTTTTGCCCATCAACAGAACTCCTTCAGGAATATTGTTTGAATTAACCGGAGAATCCCGCGAGTCGTCGAGCCGGTCCTGCTGGCTCTCACACAAGCCGGGGCAACTCACTCGTATCTTGTCGAAAACTCGCAGCAGTTCATTAGCATTTACCATGCCAAAAACCGAATCATCGAATAATCAACGGGATACGAAAAACAGCAGACACTGGGGAGGTTTTTTCCGCACAGATCCGGTTCCCCTCCCCTGCCCGGACAGCACCAGCACGGTGCCCGATCGGAAACATACCACCAGACGGAGCACCCCAAAAGCGTGCAAGAAGACGCCCCGAGGCCAGCGCCTTGAAAACCCGTTACCGATGACGCACCCGATTCGGGCAAAATGCCGCGTCGCTCTTGCATCGCCGCTGCTCACCATGTCCAGCGATGGTGCAAGGCCGCCTCCGGGAACTTTTCCACGGCGGCATGGTCTTGTCAGCGCCGCCTGATCCGCCGGCATGCCAGGTGACTTGTATTCGCCGGCAACCTCGGCTAGAACCAAAAAAATAGGGTTGATCGCCCTCCAGCAATATTAGAGAATAATCATAAACAACAATATCCGACCGACAAGGACTTCGCCAGCCGCACGGAATATGAATGCGGCGCGCCTTTCTGCCATGACGCACCCCGCCACCGGTTCCCGCCCCCCCATCCCAACCTCTCCAGGAGAAAGCAAATGATCGACTCGACGGTCGTTGATCTATCGCGGCTGCAGTTCGCAGCGACAGCGATGTACCACTTCATCTTCGTCCCCCTGACGCTTGGATTGTCATGGATCCTCGTGATCATGGAATCGGTGTACGTCATGACCGGCAAGCCGATCTACAAGGAGATGACGCAGTTCTGGGGCAAGCTGTTCGGCATCAACTTCGCGCTCGGGGTCACCACCGGGATCACCATGGAGTTCCAGTTCGGGACCAACTGGGCCTACTACTCGCACTACGTCGGCGACATCTTCGGCGCGCCGCTGGCGATCGAGGGGCTGATGGCCTTCTTCCTCGAATCGACGATGTTCGGCCTGTTCTTCTTCGGCTGGGACCGGCTCTCCAAGCGCGCTCACCTCGCCACCACCACGCTGCTGGCGCTCGGCTCCAACCTTTCGGCGGTCCTGATCCTGATCGCCAACGCCTGGATGCAGGACCCGGTCGGCTCGACCTTCAACCCGATAACGATGCGCATGGAGTTGACCGACTTTGCGGCGCTGGTCTTCAACCACACCGCCCAAGCGAAGTTCGTGCATACCGTGGCCGCCGGCTACGTCACCGGCGCGCTGTTCGTGCTCGGCATTTCGGCCTGGTACCTGCTCAAGGACAGGCACGTCGAATTCGCCCGCCGCTCGTTCCGCATCGCCGCGGCCTTCGGCATCGCCGGCACGCTGTCGGTGATCGTGCTTGGCGACGAATCCGGCTACGCCGTCTCCGAATCGCAGAAGTCGAAACTGGCCGCTCTCGAAGCGATGTGGGAAACCGAGCCCGCTCCGGCCGGTTTCAACATCATGGCCTGGCCGAACGAGGAAAAGCAGACCAACGACTGGGCGATCAAGGTGCCGTACATGCTCGGGCTGATCGCCACCCGCTCGACCACCGAGGTGCTGCCCGGTATCCGTGAAATCCGTGAAAAGAACAAGGAACGCATCATCTCCGGCGTCGAGGCGCTGAAGGCGCTGGACGCGATGCGCAAGAACCCGAACGATGCCGCGGCCAAGGAAACGTTCGAGAAGCATCGGGGCGACATGGGCTACGGCCTGCTGGTCAAGGCTTACGCACCGGACGTCAGCCAGGCCACGCCGGCGATGATCGAGCAGGCCGCGAAGGATTCCGTGCCGAAGGTGGCGCCGCTTTTCCTGAGCTTCCGTCTCATGGTCGGTCTCGGCTTCCTGATGCTCGGTCTGTTCGTCATCGCCATCTGGCTGTCGATCTACAACACCCACAAGAAGCACCCGCTGTTCCTCAAGGCCTTCGTGTGGAGCATTCCGGCGCCGTGGATCGCCATCATGTGCGGCTGGTTCATCGCCGAATACGGTCGCCAGCCGTGGACGGTATTCGGCATGCTGCCAACGCATCTTTCAGCCTCGAGCCTGTCGGCCGGCGATCTGCTGGGCTCGATCGCCGGCTTCGTCGGCTTCTACACGCTGCTGCTGATCGTGGAAATGTACCTGATGTTCAAGTACGCCCGCCTCGGCCCGACCACCCCGCAACCGACCAACGCCTGAGGGAGAACAGCAAATGTTTGACTACGAAACCCTGAAACTCATCTGGTGGCTGCTCGTCGGCGTGCTGCTGATCGGCTTCGCCATCATGGACGGCCACGACATGGGCGTCGGCATCCTGCTCAATTTCCTTGGCAAGGACGACACCGAGCGCCGGGTGATGATCAACACCATCGCACCGCACTGGGACGGCAACCAGGTGTGGTTCATCACCGCCGGCGGCGCCGTCTTTGCCGCCTGGCCGTTCGTCTATGCCACCGCCTTCTCGGGCCTGTACTGGGCGATGCTGCTGGTGCTGTTCGCCCTGTTCTTCCGTCCGGTTGGCTTCGAGTACCGCTCCAAGCTGCCCAGCCCGACCTGGCGGAAATCCTGGGACTGGGGACTGTTCGCCGGCAGCGCGATCCCTGCGCTGGTCTTCGGCGTCGCCTTTGGCAACCTGTTCCTAGGCGTGCCGTTCCGCCTCGACGAGACGATGCGTTCGTTCTACTCCGGCTCGTTCTGGGCGTTGCTCAACCCCTTCGCCCTGCTCGTCGGCGTCACCAGCCTGATGCTGCTCACCCTGCAGGGAGCGACCTTCCTCGCCCACCGCACCGAGGGCGACCTCCAGGCACGGGCGAAGAAAACGGCAAGCATCGTCGCAATCGTCCTGCTCGTCGCCTTCTCGCTCGCCGGCTTCTGGGTCTCGCGCATCGACGGTTACGTGATCGATTCGATTGCTGACATCGGCGCGTCGATCAACCCGCTGATGAAGGAAGTCAGCCGCGCGCCGGGCGCCTGGTTCGCCAACTACGACAAGATGCCGATCCTCTGGCTGATCCCGGCGCTGGCCTACCTCGGCGGACTGCTGGTCATCGTCTGCGTGCGCGCCGGCTGGACGCTGCTGGCCTTCGTCGGCTCGTCGCTGGCCTGCGTCTCGGTGATCCTGACCGCCGGCGTGGCGCTGTTCCCCTTCGTCCTCCCCTCATCGGAAATGCCCAAGGCCAGCCTGACCGCCTGGGACGCCACGTCGAGTTACGTGACGCTGAACGTGATGTTCTGGGTCGCGCTGATCTTCACCCCGATCGTCGTCGCCTACACCGGCTGGGCCTACCGCGTGATGTCCGGCAAGGTCACCCGCGACTTCATCGTCAAGAACGACAAGACCGTCTACTGATTAACGGAAAGGAACAACAACCATGTGGTACTTCACCTGGATTCTCGGCCTCGGCTTCGCCGTCCTGCTGGCAATCGTCAATGCCCTCTGGCTTGAAGCACAGGACGACGCAAACGACAAGTAGCAAAAACGCCGGCCCATAACGAAACAGCCGCAGATCGCTCTGCGGCTGTTTCTTTTTGTGCGCCCGGCACGGGCGCACTCCTGCGGGTGCAAGTCCCGCCGTGAGTTGATCACAGCGAACGAAGTGAAGCGCAACTGCGTGAGGGCGACCGAGCGTGGGAAGGAAGCGTGGATCGTAATCTGCGAGCCGATGGACAAGAATCGGATAGAAGGCGCTGCCGAGCAGGGCGAGCGGGCATAAGACCGTAAAGCTCTCGTGATCAAGGCAAGGTGGCGTAGATCCGGCGGTTGTGCAGAGAAGGAGTGCGTTCTTACCCGGGGAGATCTCGCCTTGTGCCTGAAAGGGCGACGTGGGACCACGGAGCGAGAAGTCAGCAAAGGCCATAGTAGTTGCCACTTTGGAGCGAAGGGCCGAACGAGAAGGAGTGCCTTACGCCGTGTCGATGCGTGAAGTCCAGCGTCAGATGCCCGCGTCAGTGGGGCGGGTG
>NZ_JCANUT010000051.1:0-27713 GCF_059569095.1 Propionivibrio pelophilus DSM 12018
TTCGTTGCTTTCATCTGTCTTCCCTCTCTAAAAATGCCAGCCCAGCTCTTCAGACAACATCGCCTAAATCACTAAAACCAGCGATGAACAACTGCGAAAAATGGGTACTACCTTGTTATTCTTTTGTTCAATCAGTATTGACCGCAGACTGACAGAAAAAAATCCCGTTGCAAACCTTCATTCGTAACGGGCTTTGAATCGTCAGTCGGATCAGATCTGCGGATCTTCCGGATGAAGCATCGTGGCGATGGCCTTGTCCAGAACCTCGTCGTCCCAGATCTTCTTCCAGTCATCGCGCAGAACGAGACGGTTGCCCAGTCCGATGGCGACCTGGCAAGCGTCGGAAACTTTCACATTCCCCAGACGGCCCAGGAAGATCGCCGAGAGAACGTTGATATGACCGGCCAGGAAGGAAATGGCGGCTTCGCGCTGAATCCCGCGCCGTTCGGCCTCATTGACCGTCTCGGCCATCGCGTACAGGGTCGAGGCGCCCAGAATCTCGACCAGCGTCGGCTCCAGGAAGGCGATATCGCGGATACCCATCACATAGGCGTTGGTCACCGGCGCGAACATGATCTCGCTGACTTTCTTGGCGTCGGCGAAATTATTGTCGTCGCCCTGGATCTTGGCCATGACGATATCCTGCGTGGCAGCAATGCCACCGAAAGCGTCGGCGCGAGCTTCCGGGGTTTCCTGCGCCACGAAGAACGACGGATGGCAGGGGTGGGAAACGACGAACGTGCAATCGTCACGCAGCGCCAGTTCCCTGGCCACCGCCGCCGCCGGGTCGAGAATAATCAGGGTGGCACCGGGACGCATCAGTGCGACGATGCCCACCGACACTTTCTTGATGATGACATCGGGAACAGCCAGAACGACGATGTCGCTCTTGGGGACGGCTTCCTCCGCAGCGACGACCGAAAAACCGCGCGCCTTGATCGAGGCGATTCCGGCTTCGGAGGCCTCGCAGAAATGCAGATCGATGGAATCCGGATGCTTGGCCAGATTGTTGGTAACCCGGGTACCCATCTTGCCGCCGGCACCGATGACGCTGACAACGATCTTATTGCTCATGACAATCTTCCTTGGAAATTAAGAACTACTGGAAAAAAGGAAACGCGAGAAATCAGGACCCCCTGCTTGTTTTTTACGGACCGATTCAGACGGCCTCTCATACAACAGACGTTTGACGTTTGACAAAATTACACTGAGCGTTTTCCCCTGTCAACGTCTTTTCTTGAAGGTTCGTTCGCACCGCTTTCGCGGCAATTGCCTACTGTTTGAAAATCAGGAACTCCCAGACTTCTGTCGATTCCTCGACCGCTTTTTCGGCCGCCGGGTAATCCTGGCGTTCAATCGCAGCGAGAATGGTCTGGTGCGCGTTGCTCGAATCAATGCTGAAATTGCTCTGTTTCGTCAGGCTTTGCGCAATGTAGGGGCGGAAATACTGCATGACGAACCGGTAAATCGTCTCCAGCGGCCGGTTCTTGCACGCCCGTCCAAGAATTGCATGAAACTCCAGATCGAGCGCCAGCAACTCCTCGAAGTTCTTCTCCGCCTTGTCCCTCAATGAAACCGTCTTTTGCACGCACTCGCGCAAGTGGCGCAGGTCGTCATCGGTTGCATTGAGAATGGCCAGGCGCACCACGTTCTTTTCGAGGATCTGCCGCAACTCCTTCAATTCGGCGAATTCGGGCTGGGAAACGATCAGGCTGAACAGCAGCGGATCGAACATCACCTCGCCGCCCCCCTTCGATATGTACGTCCCGTCCCCTCGCCTGACCTCGACGATACCCAGCGCAGAAAGGATCTTCATCGCCTCCCGGACGGAACCACGACTCACCGACAACAAGCGCGTCAGTTCGGTCTCCGCAGGCAGCCTGTCGCCGGGCCGGACCCGCTTGGTCAGCAGCAGTTCCTTGATGCTGTTGACCACGAAGTCCACCGACGACGCGGCTGGCCTCGATTCGAGGAACCCGGAAAGATCCGGCTCGTTTGCTACGGCCTGTATCGTCATTTTTCTTTTATCCCCTTCGGTCGGGTGCCCCCGCAGCCGATCATCCGTTTTCTAAACCGGCGAAGTTTACCGTGGAAAGCAAGGGAAAGAACCGGATTGTTATTTCCCGCGCATCCTGGCCAGGTTATGGACATTCCATTCATTTTCGATGCGGCTGCTCTTCTCGTAATCGTCCTGCCAGGTCAGCCAATGCTCGACGATCTGGTTGATGCCCCGCGCCTCCGGATTGACCTTGCTGATCATGTAATCGTAGGGCAGCAGTCCGTCGCCGAGTTTGACCCCTTCCAAGGTAAAGCCGACCCACCCTCCCCGCCGGGTGAAAGCGAAATCCTTGACGTGCAGGTTGGCCACATAGGGTGCACAACGGTCGATCACCGCAATCGGATGTTCCAGATTGGCGACGCAGTTGGCCGGATCGAGACAGATGCCGAGGCTCTTGCTGCCGACAGCCTCGACCAGCGCAACGAGGTCGGTCGAACTCAATTGCTCGTAGGTTTCCAGCGCCACCGTCACCCCGGACGCCTCAAAGGCAGGCATCGATTCCTTGAGCAGTGCTTCTGCCTCGGCCAGCGTGGGGCGGTGATCCGGCGCCGTCACCATGCTGCGGATGATCTTGGCCCCGAGCAGGTCAGCCATGCGCAGGTAATTTGCCAGATGCTCGGTCTTGATCCCTTTGGTTCCCAGTTCCAGCGTTATTCCCAAATCGCCGGCGTATTTTTTCAGATCGCCCAGTTGCGCATCTGAATACGTGTGGAGCGGCGGGTAATCGCAGATCTGAAACACCTGTGCGCCGAGATCGCGCGTCCGGGACAGCACCTCCTGCAGGCTTAGCGGCTTCGGGGCGCGGTCAGAAATCTGCCAGAAAAACGCGTAGGTACTCAGTCCGATCATGGTATGTCCGTTGATGGTAATTGGAATGGGGCAGCGATCTTGTTCGCCAGTCGAGATTTGCAACAAACGCCGGATGTATGATGTTTGACGAAAATTATCAGGGGCTGGCGCCGCCTTGTCAATATGCCAACGCCCATCCCGCCACACCGCACCCGATAACGACCAGCCACGGCGGAAACTTCCAGAACGCCAGACAGGTATACGCAACGAGCGCCAGCGCAAAATCCTGCGCACCAAGAATTGCACTCGTCCATACCGGTTGGTAGAGCGCCGCAAGCAGCAAGCCGACGACTGCCGCGTTAATCCCGGCGAGCGCCGCCTGGGTACGCGTGTTACGACGCAGTCGCTCCCAGAAAGGCAACGCGCCCGCCACCAGCAGAAACGACGGCAGGAAAACAGCAAACAGGCAAAGAAAGCCGCCCGCCCAACCCGCAGGCTCGGCATTCATCGAGGCACCGAGAAACGCGGAGAACGTGAATAACGGACCGGGAACCGCCTGCGCGGCACCGTAGCCGGCGAGAAACGCTTCCTTGCCGACCCAACCCGTCGGAACGACTTCGGCTTGCAACAGCGGGAGGACGACATGGCCGCCACCGAACACCAGCGACCCGGCGCGGAAGAAGGCATCGAAAACTTCCAGGGGCGGCTCCGGCCACTGTCGAGCCATGATCGGCAAGCCGGCCAGCAGGATGCAAAACAGCGACAACCAGAGGACACCCGCACGGCGGCCGACCATTGTCGGCAGCGGTTCATGCGCGCCAGCCGGTGTTGGCTTGATTATCGCCAAGCCTGCGGCGCCGGCGCAGGCAATCACGCCGACTTGCGTCCAGGCCGACGGCACCAGCAGGACCACGCACGCCGAGATCGCCATCAAACCAATTCGCGGCGCATCCGGACACAGACTACGCGCCATGCCCCACGCCGCTTGCGCAACGACAGCGACCGCCACCACCTTCAACCCGTGCAGCGCACCGGGTGCGAGCGCATCCCCCAGACCGGCCACGCCCTGCGCGAACAAGACCAACGCGACCGCTGAAGGCAGCGTGAAGCCTGCCCAGGCGGCCAGCGCCCCGACGTAACCGGCACGCGACACCCCGAGCGCCATGCCGACCTGACTGCTCGCCGGCCCCGGCAGGAACTGACAAAGCGCAACGAGATCAGCGTAGGCGCGCTCGCTAAACCAACCGCGGCGCTCGACGAATTCGGAACGGAAGTAACCGAGATGGGCCACCGGGCCACCAAAAGATGTCAGCCCCAGACGGAGAAAAATGAAAAAGACCGACCACGGCCGATGGTCAGCGCGGCGGGCTCCGCTCATGATTGTGCCTTCGCAGTTCGCAAGCGATCTATCGGAGAGAAATCCGATAGCGATTCGTGTCGATCCGACAAGGACTCGCCGCAAAGAGTTTCCAACCGGACTGGGGACTGGGCCCGTCCGGCGAGGCAATCGACGGCACCGGAACCGTGCCGTCGTCGCCAGTCAACGCTCAGATCAACTGCGTGTAAATCGCCCGAATATCGGCCTTGCCCATCAGCCGCGGATTGTTGTCAAGCAGTCGCGTCACCTTCGCCGCGCCTTCAACCAGGGTTTCCAGATCCGCCTCGGTGATGTTCCAGCGCTTGAGGTCGGCCGGAATCTGCAGATCGCGGTTGAGCGCGAACAGGGCCTCGATCATCACCGCAGCGGCTTGCTGCGGTGTTTTCGCCGCAACGTCGAGCCCCATCGCCAGCGCGATGTCGCGGAACTTCGCCTCGTTGCCGACGGCGTTGAAGCGCATCACGAACGGCAGCAGGACAGCGTTGGAGATCCCGTGCGCGATGCGGTACTTGCCGCCGAGCGGATAGGCCAAGGCATGCACCGCTGTCGTACTGGAGGTAGCGATGCACATGCCGCCGTACATGGCGCCGAGCAGCATGTCGTGGCGGGCGTCGAGGTTCTTGCCGTCGTTGAAGGCCGTGCGGATGCTGCGCGCAATCAGGGTGATCGCCTTGAGCGCGAGGAGCTCGCTGAACGGATTGCCCTTCTTCGACGTATAGCACTCGATCGCGTGGCACAGCGCGTCCATGCCGGTCGACGCGGTGATCGCCGGCGGCAGGCCGATCGTCAGTTCCGGGTCGAGGATGACGCAATCGGGCATCAGTTTGGGGCTGACGATGCCGACCTTCAGTTCGTCTTCCGGCACCAGGATGATGCTGTTCGGCGTCGTCTCCGAACCGGTGCCGGCGGTCGTCGGCACCATCAGCGTCGGCACGCCACGTCCGACGATCTTCGCTTTTCCGCCGAGCAGGTCACGCAACACAACGTCGTGCTTCAGCAGCACGGCGAGGATCTTGGCGACGTCCATCGCACTGCCGCCGCCGATACCGACGACAAGTTGCGGCGCATGCGGCCGCGCGGCGTCAAGAATCGCGTTGACCTGATTGACGTCTGGCTCGGGCGGCGTCGTGTCGATCACGGCGACGTCGATACCAGCCGCTTCGAGCAGGGCCTTGGGCTTGGCGATCAGGCCGGCGCCTGCGACGCCTTTGTCAGTAATGATCAGCACCTTGCTCGCGCCCATATCGGCGACGACGTCCTTGATGCTGTCGATGCTTCCCGGCCCGGCGATGATGCGTCCGGCGTTCAACAGGGTGTATGTGCTCATGGTTTCCATTCCTGATCAAAGACCCTTCTTGCGCCGCCCTTCGAGCAGCTTCAAGGCATATTCGGCAGCATCGACCAGACTGTCCGGATTGGCGATGCCCTTGCCGGCGATGTCGAAGGCGGTCCCGTGATCGACCGAGGTGCGCAGAATCGGCAGCCCGAGCGTGACGTTCACGCCGCTGATCGCCTGCCATTTGCCCGTCGCCGGATCCACGTCGAAGCCGAGCAGCTTGACCGGGATATGCCCCTGGTCATGGAACATCGCGACCACCGCGTCGAACTGGTTGGCGCGCAGCTTGATGAAGACGGTGTCACCCGGCACCGGGCCGGTGACGTCGTAGCCCTTCTCGACGAATTCCTTGATCACCGGCGCGATGATCTCCTCGTCTTCCTTGCCGAGGATGCCGCCTTCGCCGGAGTGCGGGTTGAGTCCAGCCACGCCCAGACGCGGCTTGTCGAAGCCGAGGCACTCGAGCGCTTCGAGCGTGACCGAGAACACCCGCCGCAACCGCGTCGGCGTCAGGCGCTTGGGCACGTCGGCGATCGCGCAGTGGGTGGTCACGTGCGTCACCCGCATCGGGCCGTGCGCGAGCATCATCACGGCGTCGCGCTGGCCGGTCAGGTGCGCCAGCAACTCGGTATGCCCTTCGAAATGGTGGCCCGCCAGATGCAAGGCTTCCTTGGAGAGCGGCGCAGTGACGATGGCGTCGGCTTCGCCGGCCTGTACGAGTTCGGCCGCTTTCTTGACGGCCCGGTAGGCCCATTCCCCCCCGACCGGCGAAATCTGGCCGGTCACGATCTCGCCCTCGACCGGGCCGACGTCGATCATCTTCAACGGCAGCGAATCCATCGCCACGGACAGCGTAGCGCACGCTTTGGCCAGTGCCGCGGCACTCCCCAAGACCAGCAGCTCGATGCGCCCCTGTTCTATCTCGGAACGCAACTTCTGCGCTGCCTTGACGATGATCTCCGGTCCAATCCCGCCCGGGTCGCCCATCGTGACTGCCAGACAAATGGCTTTCGACATGTCTTTTCCTCTCAACAAGATGTTTCGTGATTCAGTGCGCCGAACAAGGCGACAAGATCGTCCGCCGCGCCGAACGCGCCGGACCGTGAATAACAGGGCACGCCGTCCCAGACGCCGCCCATCAACCGTGCGCACCCCCACCCCTGACGAATCGAGGGGTGTGCGAGCAAACCGTCCGCTCCGGAAGCACGACACAGTCCCAACAGGGTGTCGCCGCCAACCACCACCAGCTGACGCGGCACCGGCAGCCTTTCCACCAGCAACCGCGTGTTCATCTCCAGACGGCGCATGGCCTCGTTCTGGGCCACGGTTTCTCGCGGCGAGAGATCGAACCACGCCTCCCCGGCCCCGGCGCGCGCCACTTCAATAACGGCGGCAATCCGGGAGGCATCACCAGCCTCGGCAACCGCCGTCATGAGACGGCCAGCACGCAGCATGGCCCACTGTTCGCGGAATACCGGCTGGAAGCTGGCGCTGACCAGTACGGTCGGCCCCGGCCCCGCATCAAGCGGCGAAGGAACGTCCGTAAGCGGCGAAAGACCGAATCGACGCGCGAGCGCATTCCCGAGTCCCGCGCTGCCCACCCACATCACGCTGCCTCCGCCGGTCTCAGCCTGCTGGACGACATGATCGAGATCGCTGTCCGAGGCGACCTCGGGAATCCAGATATCCGCACCTTTGTCGAGGGAGGTTTCGGAACTCAGTCCCAACTGCGCAAAAGCTGCGCCCAGCGGAACGGCGACCGTCTCCCGCTCTTTCCCGGGACGAACCACCCATTGCCGATCGTCCTGCGTAATCCGCCCCTGCGCCGGGAATGCTGGCGCGAAGACAACCCGCTCGAAGCGTGCATTGCGGTACAGCCAGGCCACTTCGGCAAACGTATTGCCACGCAGCAGGCTGTCTACCTTTTTGAACGACAGCCCCCCCGACGTAAACCAATCGACCACCGGCATCAGGAAATCGGGCAGCTTGTCGACCGGCACATCGCGTGTCGGCGTGGCAACAACGGCCACCGGCGCCACGGTCTGATCATCGGCGGCGGGAGGTCGATCGATATAGACCGGCACGTTGCCGGCAAACGCGGCGGCGGTGTCCAGCGCCCCGGTCAGATCGTCAGCAAGAATCCTGATCCCGGTCATAACGTTCTGCCTGCGACGATGAGCTTGACGCCGGCCGAGCGGATCCGCTCCAGTTCCTCCTGCGGCGCACCTTCGTCGGTAATGACCTCGGCGATTTCTCCCATATCACAGACGGTCATGAACACGCGCGGTCGGAATTTCGACGAATCGACCAGCAGGCGGCACGATGTCGCGGAGCGCATCAACGCGCGCTTCACTGCAGCCACCTCGGGCGAGGTTTCCGAAACGACGTTGTCGGTCACCGCATGCGCGCCGAAGAACAGCACGTCCGCGCAGATCAGTTTGGCAGCATTCTGGACCTGCTCGCCGACCAGCGTATTGCTGCCGGAACGCAACTGGCCGCCGAACACATGCACCTGGACCAACGGGCTGCTGTTCAGAACCTGCGCGATTTCGATGTCATTGGTAACAGCCACCAGCGGAATTTTCCTCGCAACAACCGCCCTGGCGGCTTCCAGCACGGTGCTGCCGCTGTCGAAGATGACGCTTTGCCCGGGCACCAGCGACTCGGCGGCGGCCTGCCCAACCCGTTGCTTTTCCCGGGGCGACAGATCGCGTGCTGCCGAAATGTTCGGTTCGAATGTGCTGTATTGGAGGTGCCGCAATATGGCCCCGCCGTGCGTCCGCTCGACAACGCCCTCCTCGGCCAGCGCATCGAGATCACGACGCAAGGTGGAAAGCGAAACGTGCAACGCGTCGGCCAATTGTTGCAGCGTCACCGCGCCGTGATGATGCAGGAATTCGGCAATGCGCTGCCGACGCAGCGCCGGCAGCAGCGGCGCACTTTCAATATCGAGCTGACTTTCAGCTTGCACGACCTGTTGCACGATTCCTCACTTTCTTGACCGATCGGCATCACGGGATACCTGCCGGCGTAAAACCATCTCCGTGAAACATAATGACAGATATAGGAATAATTTGCAAAGAAAACCACGCCAGATATCTACCAACCAATCGCAAGAACGAGGTTTCACATGTCCATGACGGCGCGAGACCTTTAAGAAGCAGAGCGAACATCCTAGACACCCCACGCCCTTAACAGGAAATATATATAACTTTTTGTTTTTTTATTCATAAAGTTACATAACAACAGAGCCGTCTTTAGGGAATACCTCTCAAATCCGGAGCCACAAATGAAAGATATTGAATACTAGTGAAACATTTAGAGAGATTTTGTTGACACAACGAGAACTGTCAATCAATATTACTCATCGTTACAGGGAATCGCTCCATCCAATCATCAACCACCGTTTTGACAGAAGGACACCGCAATGTTCACACCCAAAGGCATCATCGTTCCCATCATCACCCCGATGAACGACGACGAAAGCTTCAACGAAGCGCAGTTCCGCATTGAAATCAACCGTCTGATCGACGGCGGCGTTTCCGGCATCTTCGCTCTTGGCACGAACGGTGAGGTGTATGCGCTGAACGAAGAAGAAAAGCTGAGAGTGCTGAAAGTCGCGGTAGACGAAGTCAAAGGTCGCGTGCCCGTCTACGCCGGCACTGGCTGCATCGGCACCAAGGAAACCGCCGAGATGTCGAAAAAAGCAGAAGACCTCGGCGTCGACGCGCTCTCGGTGGTCTCGCCTTACTTCGTCAGCGTCTCTCAGGACGATCTCTACCGTCACTTCAGCGCCGTTGCCAAGAGCGTGAAACTGCCGATTCTGCTGTACAACATGCCCGCCCGCACCGGCAATAACATCAATTACACGACCGTCAAGAAACTGGTCGCGGAAAACCCCAACATTGTTGGCGCCAAGGACTCCAGCGGCAACTTCGACAACACCCTGCGCTACATCGAAGACACCGGCGGCAAGGTCAGCGTCCTCGCCGGCAACGACTCGCTGATTCTGTGGACCCTGCTGGCCGGCGGTACCGGCGCCATTTCCGGATGGTCCAACGTCTTCCCGAAACTGATCTGCAGCATCTATGACCACTGGGCCAAAGGCGACTTCGAGGCCGCCAACAAGGCGCAGCGAGCCATCCGCCCGTTCCGCGATGTCATGGCGCTGGGCAACCCCAACTCCATCGTCAAGCGTTCGCTGAACCTGCTCGGCCACAAGGTCGGCCCGGCTCGCGAACCGGCCAGCGGCATCGACCCGAAAATCGACGCAGCCCTCAAGGCCGCGTTCGAAGGCTACTCGGAATAACGGAGCGCATCGTGGCAAAAATCGTCATCACGCAAAGGCTCCACGAAAAGGGCATGGAGCTTCTGGAACAGCACGCCGAAGCCGTCGTTGCGGGCACCGGCAATCCGCGCGAACTTGATCCGTTCCTGGCGGACGCGGACGGGCTGATCATCCGCATCGGCTCCATCGACCGGCAAGGCCTGCTCGCCGCCAGGAATCTCAAGGTCATCGGCCGCCCCGGCGTCGGTGTTGACGATGTCGATGTCGCCACCTGTACCGAACTCGGCATCCCGGTCGTCATCGTGCCGGGCGCGAACACGCGATCGGTCGCCGAGCACGCCATGCTGCTGATGTTTGCCGCAGCCAAGGACCTGCTTCGCTCCGATCAGGAAACGCGGCGCGGCAACTTCGGCATCCGTTCCAGCTTCAAGGCCTACGAACTCAAGGGCAGGACGCTGGGCCTGATCGGCGGCGGCGCCATCGGCTCGGAATTCGGGCGCATGGCTCAAGGCATCGGAATGAACGTCATGGTTTACGACCCGTTCCTGAAGAAGGACGAGGTGGAGGCCCGTGGCTGGCGCCATGTTGCAAACCTCGACGATCTCTACCGGGAAGCAGACGTAATCTCCATACACGTACCACTGACCGAACAGACCCGCAACATGATCGGCGACCGCGAATTCGGTCTGATGAAGAGCGACGCCATCCTAATCAACTGCGCGCGCGGCGGCATCATCGACGAAGACGCGCTGTACCGCGCCCTCAAGAAAAACCAGATTCACGGCGCGGGTACCGATGTGCTGGCGACAGAGCCCTTCGACACGAGCAGCCCGCTGATGTCGCTGGACAATTTCGTCCTCACCCCGCACATGGCCGGACAAACAAAGGAAGCGGCAGCCGGCGTCGCCACGGGTGCGGTGGAAGGCGTACTGGCAGTCATCAACGGGGAGAAATGGCCAAAGGTTTGCAACCCGGAGGCCTATAACCACCCGCGATGGAAATGACGAGCTTCAACAAACGACAGTTGTAGCAACAACAGGGACACATGCCAGCAAATGGCCGTTACATATGCATCGGCCATTCCGGCAGAAACGCATGTCAATCAGTCAGATAGGAATTGGCACACAACATGCTGAAGTGTTTCAACGCGATCGACAAGACGGTTTCTCACAAGCGTTTGGCTGACCAAGGAGGAAATTCATGAAAAAGGCCAACCACGACACATATGTCGGCATAGTGTTTCTGGTTTTTTGCGGGTTTGCCTGGTGGCAGATATCGAAACTGCCTCTCGGCGTGGGTTATGAAAAATCGATCGGGCCGGAGTTCTTCCCGGGCGTGATGACCGCCACCATCGCCGTTCTCTCCGCCGCACTGGTCATCCGCAGCTTGTGGCGTAGCGCGCTTGGTTCAGGCACCGCACCGACCCTCGCCGCCGGCCATATCCTTTTGCGCATTGCGTTGTTCATCGTGCTTCTGCTTGCCTACATCCTGTTGTACGAACCCCTGGGCTTCCTGCTGTCCTCCATCATCACCCTGCCTGCGGGAATGCTCCTGCTCGGAGAAAAGCGGCCCACCCAGATCCTGCTCATCCCGGCATTGATCATCGGCCTCGGCTATCTGGGGTTCACCAAAATAATGATGGTGCCCCTCCCGGAATTTCCGACACACCTTTTCTGACTCGCCGGAAGACCGCGCCCTCATCACAAACATCAAGGAAACTCAATGGAAACCCCTGACACGTTCGGATATGTTCTCGCGGTTTTCAGGCCCGAATGCCTGTGGTCGATTTTCGTCGGCGTTTTCGGCGGAACGATCATCGGAGCACTTCCAGGCTTGACCGCCACCATGGGCGTTGCCCTCCTGATTCCGCTGACCTTCGGCATGGATCCCATCCTCGGACTGAACATGCTGATCGGCATCTTCATTGGCGGGATTTACGGTGGCTGCATCTCGTCGATCCTGGTCAAAACACCAGGAACACCAGCTTCCGCGGCCACCGTACTCGACGGCTATCCCCTGGCACAAAAAGGCCAGGCCATGAAGGCGCTGGGGATGGCCACCATGGCCTCCGGCATCGGCGGCCTGTTCTCCTGCGTGGTCCTCGCCTTCATGGCCCCCATGCTGGCCAGCGTGGCACTGAAGTTCGGGCCGGCGGAATATTTCTCCCTGGCGACTTTCGGTCTCGCCATCATCGCCAGCCTTTCCAGCGATATCTTGAAGGGTGTCCTGGTGGGTTGCTTTGGCATGCTGCTTTCCACCATCGGCTCAGACCCCATCGGCGGCGTTCTGCGCTTCACCTTCGGTGCGACCGGCTTCGCGGACGGTGTAGCCTTCATTCCCGCCCTGATCGGCCTCTTCGCCATTTCCGAAGTCTTGACCCAGATCGAGCATATCTTCGAAAAGAGCGAAACGAGCATCAAACTGTCAGGCAGCATCCCAAGCATGAAAGAACTTCTTTCGTGCTGGAAATCGCTGCTTCGTGGTTCGATCATCGGCACGTTTGTTGGCATCGTTCCCGGCACGGGATCGGGCACGGCCTCGTGGATCAGCTACAGCGAAGCAAAACGAAACTCGAAGCACCCGGAACGTTTCGGCACAGGCGAACTGGAAGGCGTCGCCGCAACGGAAAGCGCCAACAACGCGGTCTGCGGCGGTGCGCTCGTCCCCCTTCTTGCGCTCGGCATCCCCGGCGACTCGGTAACCGCCGTTCTGGTCGGCGGGCTGATGATCCAGGGCCTGGCTCCAGGCCCCATGCTGTTCGCCGAACGCCCCGATGTCGTCATCGGAATTTTTACCGGCAGTTTCGTGGCCAACATTTTCATGATCATTATCGGGCTGGCCGGCGTCGGAGTTTTCGCCCAGGTCCTGAAAATTCCGAAGCGCACCTTGATGATGGCTATCGTCATGTTCTGCGTGCTCGGCTCCTACGCCATCAACATGAACGTGACCGACCTCTACACCATGCTGATCTTCGGCGTCGTCGGCTACTTCCTGCAAAAATACAACTTCTCTCTGGCCGCTGTGTGCATCGCACTGATTCTTGGCCCTATGGCCGAGGAAAACCTGCGCCTTGCCTACATTGCCAACAGGGGCGATCTCACCGTGTTCCTGACCCGGCCGATCTCCGCACTGTTCGTTTTCCTCACCGCTTTCTCGCTGTGCTGGCCCATTTACCGCGAATGGAAAACCGGCAAGAAAATCCCGCAGTAGCCCCACCCCTTCATTCTTCAAAGGAGAGAGTCAATGAAAAAACTCGCAACCATCCTCACGGCGGCATGCGTTCTAACGGCCGGCTTTTCCATGACGGCTGCGGCGGCCGATTTTCCCCAGCGCCCCGTGACCGTCGTCGTTCCCTGGGGCGCCGGCGGCGGTTCAGACATCATCGCCCGCGCCTTGTCGAAGCCTCTGGAAAAGGAACTGGGCAAGCCCGTCATCATCACCAACAAACCCGGCGGTTCCGGAACTGTCGGGACCAGCTTCGTCGCCCACTCCCGCCCTGACGGCCACACCGTCGGCCTGATCAACAACACCGGCCTGATTCACCAGATCCACTATGGCGGCCTCGATTACACCCGCGCCGACCTCGACCCGCTCTGCCTTTTCCTGCGCGTTCCGGTATTCCTGGTGGTAAACAGCGAGTCCCCGATCAAGAATGTGGATGACTACATCAAGGCAGCCAAGGAAAAGAACGGCTCGCTGACCCTCGGCGTCGCAGCGGTTGGCGGCGGCACCCACCTCCCGATCGAAACGTTCTTCAAAGCGGCTGGAATCAAGACCCAGCCGATGCCCTCGAAGAGCGGCGGCAGCGGCGTCATCACCTCGCTGGTCGGCAACCACATCGACTCCGCCGTGCTGCATCCGTCGGAAGTCTATGGACAGTACAAGGCCGGAGCCCTGCGCATCATCGGCGTCCTCGACGAAAAACGCCTTGACAACTACCCCGACGTCCCGACGTTCAAGGAGCAGGGATACAACGTGACAGGCCAGGTCTGGCGCTCATTCGTCGTACCGAAAGGCACGCCGAAAGAGGTCAAGGACATTCTTGTCAAGGCTCTGGAAAACGCCACGAAGGACGCAACTTACCTGGAAACCCTCTCAAAACTCGGCGATATGCCAACCTGGATGGGCCCGACGGACTTTGCCAAGTATCTTGACGAAGATGACGCCAAACTCCTCGACATCATCAAGAGCCTGAATCTCTACAACAAGAACGTGAAGTAATCGTCTCTCACGTAACACTCCCCAGGCCAAGGCAACACGTTTGCCTTGGCTTCTTCTTTTGTTTCATCGCGTTTTGCTTGAGGTCGTTCGTCACTGCCGTCGCGGACACATCGCCCTCCCATTTTTCACCGTGGGATAATCGTCGGATACTGTCCAGAGAGAAACAATCATGCCGCGCATCGATCACCTTGCCGTGTGGACCGACGACATCCCCCGCCTTGCCGCGTTCTACGCGACCTGGTTTGGCGCCGTTTCTGGCCCTTCCTACGCCAACCCGGCCAAGGGGTTCGAATCGCGCTTCGTCCGCTTTGCCGATGGCGTGCGCATCGAACTGATGTGCACAACGTCACTCGCTCTGCAACCCGCGCCCCCGGGCAGCCAGCACATCGGCTGGGCGCATCTGGCCATTGCTGTCGGCTCCGAAGGCGAAGTGGATGCACTGACCGAGCGGTTGCGGGAGGCAGGGTATCCGGTCATCGACGGCCCACGGCGCACGGGCGACGGTTACTACGAGAGCGTCATCCTCGACCCGGACGGGAATCGCCTCGAAATCACCGTTTGAAATCTCGCCGCCACAGACACCCCAATGCAACGCAAGAACCTGCTTCTTCACAGACGAAACGCTATGCGGCTGTGCCTGATCGTCTTCGCATTGATCCTCATCGGCGGATGTGCGTCGACGATGGCGCCGCACAACGGCCCCGCGCATGTAGACCTTCCCGAAGGCGGCTACCGCGTCGGTCTCCACCGTCGAAGCGGGAAGCCCGAAAGCCTGGTTTTCGGTCTGAGCTTCTCAGGCGGCGGCACGCGCGCGGCGGCACTGGCCTACGGCGTGCTGGAGGAGCTGGCACGCACCCGCGTCACGGTCAACGGCAAGGAGCAGCGCGTACTCGACCTCGTCGAAAGCATCTCCGCCGTTTCCGGCGGCAGCTTCACCGCGGCGTACTACGGGCTGTTCGGCGACCGTCTGTTCGCGGACTTCGAGACGAAGTTCCTCAAACGCAACCTGCAGCACGAAATCGCCTCGACCTTCTTCGCCCCGACCAACCTGTTCAGCATGTCGTCGCCCTACTTCGGCCGCTCGGACGTCGTTGCCGAATACCTCGACGAGGCGCTCTTCGAAGGCAAGACATTCGCCGATCTCGAAAAGGCCGTCCGCCTAGAGGATCGCCCGTTCGTGCTGATCAACGCCACCGACATGGCGCGCACCAGCCGTTTCGAATTCAGCCAGGATCAGTTCGACCTGCTCTGCTCGGACCTCGGCGACTACAGGATCTCCCGCGCGGTGGCTGCGTCGAGCGCGGTGCCGGTCGTGTTCAGCCCGGTCACGCTGTCGAATTACGCGGGACGCTGCAGCTACCGGCAGCCTCAATGGATGACGCACGCCTTGCGCGAACGCCACGAATCGGTCCGCCGCTATACCGTCGCCGCCGACTTGCAGAGCTATCTCGATTCCGACAAGCGCAAGTACATTCACCTGCTCGATGGCGGACTATCCGACAACCTCGGCCTGCGTGCCGTACTCGACCGGCTGGCGCTGACCGGCGCCGGCGAACTGGCCGACAATTACCAGCGCCAAACTGTTCGGCGCATCGTGCGCATCGCTGTCAATGCGCAGGTCCGGCATGACTACCCGCAGCTCGACCAGTTCGCTGAGGTTCCGACGCTGAGCGCGATCGCTTTCGCCGTGAGCAACACCACCGACCGTTTCAACGTGGAAACACTGGCGTACGCGCGCAGTGCCATGAACGAGGCGGCGAAGGAGTTGGCCGAACGGCAGACTGCCGCCGGCATTCCCGACGGCGATGACGTCCAGGCGATGCTGATCGAAGTCAGTTTCGACGATCTGGACAATGAGGAGGAACGGGCCTATTTCAACGCCCTGCCGACCAGCTTCAACCTCCCGCCGGAAGCCATCGACCGTTTGCGCGAAGTTGGCGCCCGGCTGCTGCGCGACTCGCCCGACTACCAGCAACTGCTGCGCGAACTGCCGACGCTGCGCTGACAACGGCCAGCCAGCCGATCGATCAATCGACCACGGTCACCACGCAGCGCCGTGTGTGCGCCTGCGCCCGGTGTTCCCAGAGAAAGATGCCCTGCCACGTTCCGAGCAGCAGGCGGCCGTTGCCAACCGGAACGGTTAGCGAGCAGCCCGTAAGGACGCTTCGCGCGTGCGCGGCCATGTCGTCGTCGCCCTCGTAATCGTGTTGGTAGGCCGCATCGCCGTCCGGCGCCCAGCGCCGGGCCAGCGTTTCGAGATCATGACGCACTGCGGCGTCGGCGTTCTCGGTAATCAGCAGCGAACAACTGGTGTGCTGCACGAAAACTTGGGCAATTCCGGTTTCGGCACCCGCCGCCGCGACCACCGACTGAACCGTGTCGGTAATCTCCAGCGTGGACCGGCCGCGCGTGCGAATCTCGAGCGTCTGCTGATACGCCATGCGCTATACGCGGAACCGGGACACCGACTGACGCAGATCGTCGGCCAGCTGTTCGAGAATCTGCACGTTCTCGTTGGCCGCGTGCACCGACTGGGCCGATTCTTCGAGCATGCTCGAAATCTGCTCGACGTTACGGGCGACGCTGCCGCTGGCCTGGCTCTGCTCGCTGGTTGCCGCCGCGACGTCACTGACGTTGTTGAGCGCCACGGTCGTCGCTTCGCTGATCTGCCCGAGCGCCTCGCCGGCCTGACGGGCCATGTCGACGCCGCGGGTGACTTGCGGCCCCACCGCATTCATTCCGTCCACCACCCGGACGGTGTCCTGATTGATCGCCTGGATCATCCCGGTGATCTCGTCGGTGGCCTTCCCGGTACGTTCGGCGAGCTTGCGCACCTCGTCGGCAACCACCGCGAAGCCGCGCCCCTGCTCGCCGGCCCGCGCCGCCTCGATGGCCGCATTGAGCGCCAGCAGGTTGGTCTGGTCGGCGATTTCCTTGATCACACCGACGATGCCACCGATCTCGCGGGAACGGTCGGCCAGACCGCCGATCAGCGTCGTCGCCTCGTTGACCTGCGCCGCCGCACGCTGGATTTCGTCGCTGGCCTGCATCACCAGCCCCTGCCCTTCGTTCGCGAGCTGGCTGGCGTTGCCGGCGTTACTCTCGGTGTCGCGCGAGCTCTGCGAGATGTGATCGACGCTGACCGCCAGTTCCTCGACCGCCGCGGCGGTGGACGACACGGCGTCGGCCGCGTGCTTGGCGGCCTGGTTGATCTGCTCCATCTGGCCGGTCAGGCCGGTAGACGCCTCGCCAACCTTGGTGGCGCTCTCCTGAATGTGCCCAATGATGCCGTGCAAATTGATTTGCATCTGCTGGATCGACTGCATCAGGCTACCCGGCGCACCGGTTTTCTCGATGCGCTGCGTCAGGTCACCGGCCGCGATCGCACTCGCCAAACGCGCGGCTTCTTCCGGCTCGCCGCCAAGGGCCGCGTAGATCCTCCGGGCCATGACGAAGGCCAGGGCGATAACCACCGCAAACACCGCGAACCCGATCAGGCCGAAGCGCAAGGCAAGCGCCCGGTATTGATTTTCCACATCGTCGATGAAGACACCGTAGCCGATAATCCAGTCCCACTCGCGAATACGTCCGAGCCCGTTGATCTTCGGCACAGGCTTGTCGCCCTTCGGACGCTTGGTGAGAATCTCGACCTGGACCTGATCACCGGTTTTCAACGCATCCAGGTAGACCTGCATGAGCGTTCGTCCGTCGGACATGGTTGCCCCCATATCGACAACGCCTTCCTTACGCCTGTCCGGATGCACAAGCGTAGTCCCTTTCATGTCCCGCACGAACACGTAGTCATCACCGTCACGCAGTCCTGACATCGCTTGTTTCGCTTGCGCTTGGGCCTCGTCGCGACTCAAGCTACCGCTTTTTTCCAGCGCCAAGAAAACACCGACCTGCTTGACCGTCAGATTGATCATTGAACTGATCTGCGCTTTGCGCTCATCAACGATCGAGGAATGAATCGTCCGCAACGCGACGAACACCAGAACAAGCGCGCCCAAAGCCGCACAGCCGACGATCAGGCCGAGTCGTGTCGATAATTTCATGCTTTCTCCTAAGTCGTTTTCCTAGCGCCAAATCACCGGCGGGGATCTGGTCATCACCCGGAAAGGGTAACGAATTGTCCGCGGTAGAATAAACCAAGGCACTACGTGTTTCCACGTAGGAGGGTAAAAGTGCAGAGACAATTACGATCCTTCCGTTTTTCCCGCAAGATCGTAGAATCGCCATCTCCATCCCCGGACGACCATCATGCTCGAACTCCAGCAGATCAACCACATCGCGCTGATCGGCAGCCTGATGCAGCAGATGTGCGTCTATCTCGTCGTCGCCTACCTCCTGAGCAAGACACCGCTGTTCGCCCCGCTGATGCAGATTACCGTACGCCTGCCGGACAAGCTGGTGTGCTACCTGGTGTTTTCCGGCTTCTGCATCATGGGAACCTACCTCGGTTTCCAGATCGAAGGAGCGATCGCCAACACCCGCGCCATCGGTGCCGTGCTCGGTGGTTTGCTGGGGGGACCGGAAGTCGGACTGCTCGTCGGTCTCACCGGCGGCATCCACCGTTACTCGATGGGCGGCTTCACCGCCCCGGCCTGCGCCGTGTCGACGACGCTGGAGGGACTGATCGGCGGCCTGCTGCATCTGTACCTGCTCCGCCGGCACCGCGCCGACCGTCTGCTGCACCCGATCATCGCCTTCGGCACCACGCTGTTCGCCGAGATCGGCCAGATGCTGGTGATCCTGGCAATGGCGCGGCCCTTCGACCAGGCCACCCGCCTCGTCGCCCACATCGCGCTGCCGATGATCCTCACCAACGCCTTCGGCGCCGCGCTGTTCATGCGCCTGATCCTCGACCGTCGCGAGACGCTGGAAAAATACTCGATCGCCTTCTCGGCCAAGGCGCTGCGCATCGCCGAACGCGCCGTCGGCGTGCTCATGCAGGGCTTCGACGAGAAGAACTGCACGCAACTGGCGCACATCATCCGCGAGGAAACCGGCGTCGGCGCCGTCGCCATCACCGACCGCGAAAACCTGCTCGGCTTCGTCGGCATCGGCTCGGACCACCATCTCCCCGGCACGCCGATCTCGTCGCCCCACACGTTCAAAGCCATCGCCAGCAACGAAGTGGTCTATGCCGACGGCGTCGACGTCACCTACCGCTGCGTCGTTTCCAAGGACTGCAAGCTCGGTTCGTCGCTGGTCATTCCCCTGCGCGGCGAGGACAACCAGGTGTTCGGCACGATCAAGCTCTACGAGCCGAAGAACAAGTTCTTCTCGTCGCTCAACCGCACCCTCGGCGAAGGGCTCGCCCGCCTGCTTTCCAACCAGGTGCTGGCCGGCAAGATCGAGGAGCAGAAACGGCTGCTGGCGCAGACGGAAATCAAGCTGCTGCAGGCGCAGATCAACCCGCACTTCCTGTTCAACGCGCTGAACACACTGGCGGCGGTGATCCGGCGAGAACCCGAGGCCGCCCGCCAGATCGTCCAAGATCTGTCGACCTTCTTCCGCAAGAGTCTCAAGCGTTCGGGAACCGAAGCCACGCTCAAGGACGAAATCGAGCACGTCGATGCCTACCTGCGCATCGAACTGGCGCGCTTTGCCGGGCGCCTCGACGTCGACATCACCATCCCTGACGATCTCTTGCTCATGAAGCTTCCGGCCTTCACCCTGCAACCAATCGTCGAGAACGCGGTGAAGTATGGCATTTCGCAAATGATCGATCCCGGCCGCATCGCCATCCGCGCCGAACGCCGCGAAGACCTGCTGACAATCAGCGTCGAGGACAGTGCCGGCCTCTACCAACCGCAGCCGAAAAGCGACGGCATGGGCATGGCCCTCGTCGACCGGCGGATCAAGATCCGTTACGGTGACGCGTACGGCATCGCGGTCGCCTGCGACCCCGAAAGTTCGACGCGCGTGGACATCCGCCTGCCGGTCGAGGAACAACTGGAGGCGGTTCCATGCTGACCGCGCTGATCATCGACGACGAGGCGCCATCGCGCGACGAACTGAAGGCGCTGCTCGAATCAGCGCCGGACATCGACATCCTCGGCGAGTGCGCCAACGCCATCGAAGGTCTGGCGGCGATTCACCGCCTCCACCCCGACGTCGTCTTCCTCGACATCCAGATGCCCCGGATCAGCGGGCTGGAAATGGTTGGCATGATCGACCCGGCCGCCATGCCGCGCATCGTCTTCGTCACCGCCTACGACGAACACGCGCTCAAGGCTTTCGAGGAGCACGCCGCCGACTATCTGCTCAAGCCGATCGACCCACAGCGTCTGGCACGCACGCTGGACTGGCTGCGTTCGGGCACACCGCAAGCGGCCAGGCCCCTCCCCGGCGCCGACACAGCCCTCCGTCAAATCCCCTGCGTCGCCCGCAACCGCATCCTGCTGATCCCGCTCGACGAGGTCGACTACGTCCATACCGATCTTTGCGGAACCCGCGTCGTGGCGGCGGACCGCCAGGGCAACACCGACCTGACGCTCAAGCTGTTGCAGGAACGCACGCCGTTGCTGCGCTGCCATCGCCAGTACCTGGTCAATCCTTCTCGCATCGCCGAGATCGAGCTGCATAACAACGGCGGCGGAGAAATCGTGATGCGCAACGGTCTGCGCGTCCCGGTCAGCCGGCGGCATCTGCGCGAAATCAAGGACCTGTTGTTCATCGCCTGACGCGAAGCCACCGCTCACCCCCCACTGGCGACCGCCGGGCGCCACCGATGACCGCTCGCCAGAGCCGCCGCCGCTTGCCGACATAGCAACGTAGAGTCTCGACTCCATAAATAAAGGAGGGATTGTTCATGCTCTGGTTCTTTCTCTGCGTCGGGCTGCTGCTCGCGGGATATTTCACCTACGGCGTCATCATCGAACGCATCTTCGGCCCGAAGGAGGCCCTGAAAACGCCGGCCTACGCATCACAAGACGGCGTCGACTACGTGCCGATGTCCAACGCCAAGGTCTGGCTCGTCCAGCTGCTCAACATCGCCGGCCTCGGCCCGGTCTTCGGCCCGATCCTCGGCGCACTCTACGGCCCGGTCGCCATGCTCTGGATCGTCGTCGGCTGCGTCTTCGCCGGCGCGGTGCACGACTACTTCTCCGGCATGCTCAGCGTGCGCCAGAATGGCGCGTCGGTACCGAACATCGTCGGCAAGCAGCTCGGCAGCGTGATGAAGCAGCTGATGAACGTCTTCGCCGTCGTGCTGCTCCTGCTCGTCGGCATCGTCTTCGTCCTCGGCCCGGCCAAGCTGCTCGGTTCGATGAGCGGCATGGACGTCGCCTTGTGGACCGCGATCATCTTCGCCTACTACATCCTGGCCACCATCATGCCGGTGGACAAGATCATCGGCCGCCTCTACCCGTTCTTCGGCGGGCTCCTGCTGTTCATGTCCTTCGGGCTGATCATCGGCCTGATCTTCAGCGGCAAGCCCTTCTTCGCAGCGGCGAGCGGTGCTGAAGGCCTGTTCAGCAACCTGCATCCGAAAGAACTGCCGATCTGGCCGCTGATCTTCATCACCATCGCCTGCGGCGCCATTTCCGGCTTCCACTCGACGCAATCGCCGTTGATGGCCCGCTGCATCAAGAACGAGAAGAACGGACGCTTCGTCTTCTACGGCGCGATGATCGGCGAAGGCATCATCGCACTGATCTGGTGCACGCTGGGCCTGAGCTTCTACGAGACCCCGGCGGCGATGAACGCTGTCCTCGCCGCCGGCGGACCGGCCAAGGTCGTTCATGACGTCTCGACGTCACTGCTTGGCGGCCTCGGCGGCGTCCTGGCCGTGCTCGGCGTCGTCGTGCTGCCGATCACCTCCGGCGACACGGCCTTCCGCGCCGCGCGGCTGATCATCGCCGAATTCATCAAGCTGCCGCAAAGAGACATCGCCAAGCGCCTGATGATTGCGGTCCCCCTGTTCGTCATCGGCTATTTCATCTCTAAAACCGATTTCGACGTGATCTGGCGCTACTTCGGCTGGGCCAACCAGACGGTCGCCATGGTCATGCTGTGGGCCGCCGCGGCCTATCTCGTGCGTCACAACAAGTTCCACTGGGTATGCACGATCCCGGCCGTGCTGATGACCGCGATCGTCGTGACCTTCATCGCCAACGCCAAGATCGGCTTCGGCCTGCCGATGGACACGGCAACGATCATCGGCATCGCCTTCACCGTCGTGGCCACGGTCGTGTTCTTCCTGCGCATCCGTGCCAGCAAGGAAGCCATCGCCGAAGAAGAGGCGCTGGTCAGCAAGAAAGCCTGACACAGGCCCGTCGCACCAGCGAAAAAGCCAGACCGCGGTCTGGCTTTTTCGCTTTGTGCGGGCCTTACTACGCAGATGACCAATTCGGTTAAGAATCAATCCTTTACAACTGCATTTCGGGCGTCATACGCTATTTCTTGCTTCGGCCGTATCAAATCAAAGTGGTGCATTTTCAATCAAAAGGGCCGCCAGGCCCATGGTCTCGTAGTGCACGGTAACGCATGCCGCCCGTACTTTTGCTAACCTCCACCGCCAAACAGCTTCTTGAAAATTGCAGTGGCCATAGCAACGCCAACGATGGCCAATAACCCGATTGGAATGACACCGAGGCTGTAAAGAAGTATACCGACACCGGTTGCAATCGCAAGGGAGATGCCGGGCTTCAACCCCATCGCAGCGCAAAAACCAAAAGTAACTACAGCCGACACTGCCGAGGTAACGGCTACTGTCGAGCTATCTACAGGAAGTGGGACCATAGGCATAGACATAAGCTCCTTGGCAAATCCAGCCACAAAATGACAACAAGTTATTTACCTTATAGAGTCAGTTGCACGTTGGGTACTTGTTTCTAATTAGCATGAGCTTTGTCTGTGTCCTATCGTTATTGAATTTCGACCGTGCGCCTTGCGATTCCACAAGATTGCTCATCATATCCATGATGCTCTTCTCTCTCGTGCAATCGTCGCCAAGAAGCGAGCCGACAAACGACACGTTAGAAGTGCAGTTTGCATACGCATCCGAGGCAGCCCTGGTCTTTCCAATGGCGTCTGCTAGGTCGCGTCCTATTTCCAGGCTTTGCGCACGATGACTTTCTCGTAACTCAAGCAGTTCCTTTTTCAGCGATTCCAGCTGTTCTGGAGTCAGGCAGGACAGATTCGCGCGTTCTTGGGCAATGGCGCATTGGGAGAGGGCGCCGATTGCAAGAACCATCGATACGACAATTACTCTCATAAATATCCACTGAATTTGGAAAATGAAAGCTACAGCCTTCATTTGCTTCCAGTATAACAACATCATTCCTTGTTATGCCGTCTTCTTTTGAGCTGACCACAGAGAGGAAGCTACCGGCTTCTCTGGCATAGGCTATCAGTAGCCGTTGACGAATACTGTGCATCCGTACAGTATTCGTCAACGAACGAATGTTCTGGAGGCAGGTATGAGCGACGAAAAGTATCTCGAGGCACTACGCAGCTACTGGAAGGCAAACCAGTGCCTTCCCAGTTATGCGGGCATTTGCCAAATTGTGGGGTTGCGCAGCAAGAGTGCCGTATTTGGAATGGTCAGCCGATTGGTCGAAGCAGGCTTTGTTGAGCGGGTCGGTGGTCGTCTTGCCCCAACGCGAAGTTTCTTCGCCCGTCCGTTGGTGGCAAGTGTGCGCGCGGGATTGCCGGAGCCGGCGAACGATGAAGGGGTCGAGGTTATCAACATTGACGACTACCTGGTCAATGACCCAAATCGCACCGTTCTTTGCAAGGTACGAGGGGATTCGATGAAAGATGTCGGGTTGTTGAACGGGGACACCGTTGTGGTCGAAAGCAACACCGCCACCCGGCCTAACGACATTGTTGTGGCCAACGTAGACGGCGAATTAACCATCAAGACCCTTCGTTTGGCAGAAACGGGAAATTACTACCTCGAAGCTGCCAATCCTGCCTATCCGCCCATATTTCCAAAAGGAAGTATGACTATAGTGGGTGTCGTCATTGGGTCATTCCGGAGAATGCAGGCCTGTCCGCCTTCAATCTCTCTTGAGGCGAAGGGTATCCACGCCCAGCGCCGCCATGCACTGCAGGAAAAAGGCGAGGCTGAAGGTGCCGCGGTTGATTTTTGCGGAGAGCAGCTTGGGGTCGGCGTCGATACCTACCGAATCCAAAGCACGGGCCAATGCCTTGAAGTTCATATCGCGCTGAGCTAACTCCCGTTTCAGCAGGCGCTTCGCTTCCCGATTCCAATCATCAACCATCAGAAAATCGCCAATATTTTCCGTAAATATGCAGAACTTTCCGCATTAATTTGGATACTCGCAAGAATCCGCGAATACCGTCGCTAGACGCTCGAAGTCTATTTAAAGAGAGTCACCATGAAAGTCGAGGTCAATTGTATCAACCGTCAAGGCCGCCCGCTTAGTCGCACCGAGCGCCAGCAACAACCGGCGTTACGTGGCGAGCTTAAGGTCTTTGAGAATCGTTTGCACGTGTTTAATCGCACGGTTTTGTGCGCCCAAATAGTCAGCACCACGGATGGCCTCGATAGCCCGGTTCTACCCGAACTTACCGATGCGCAGCTGATTTGGCTGGATGGCGGCCGGATTCGGCTACGTGGCAACGAGTTGGTCGGCGGTGCGCTGTATGCCCAAACTTGGGACATAAGGACGCTCTGATGTTACGTGTCAGCATTCATGCCGGTCCAATTAATTCTATGGCCCGCTTCAACCAACTGGCTTGGTGCGATATCGGCTACGACAAGCTTGCGGCCGTCGCTCAATACAAAACAGTTCTCTTTCAGTCGCACCAGGGGGCGTCTCCGCAGAGGGAGATAGCCAACTATCCGCGCTGGTCAGCGAGCCTATGGGACCTGGTGGCGCGAGCACTTGTGCTTGGGCTCCAGCCCGACGAAACCAGTGGAAAGGAAGAGCTTCCCGCCGTCGAGCCGCCTGATAAGGGGTGGGCCTTCGCCGAAAAAATCAGTGTCGTCATTGAGCATCTTTCTCCGACCGGCCATTTTCGCAGTGCTTTAGCCAGTGCGGAAATCTCACAAGTTGGCCGAAAACGGGGGACTTATGTCGGTCATTTCGACGAACACACGATGAAGCGCGTCGTGACTAAAGAATTCGTTTTTCGGCCAAGCTTCTTGCGTGCAGGCGAACTTGTTGCTCATGCCTGCGCTGTCCGTCTCACCGGCGAGCTAGTGTTGCCGCCACGGCCAGCGCTCTGTATTCCAGAAATTATTGAGGCAGAGGGCCTCAAGCAAGTTGCGCTGCATACGCTGGTCGAGCCGGCCCGAACTGGTTTTTTGCGTTGGCTCTCAGCTTTCTCTGAGCCGCCAGCGCCACATCCGGGAGCCCCTCTCGGCATAGCTCCAGAAACCCTCTATGTTAAATTCCTGCAGGAGGCAATATGACCGCTGAAAAATCGGTTTCCGGCGGAGGAAGGGACGAGCACGCGTCCCCCGTTACCAAGGATTCCTCGCTCGTTGGAACTGCATTGGGCGGCGGAGCCGTAACTAAAAAGAAGCCAGACCGGCGACGTTGGGGAAGGCAGAATCAGTCTGAGGCAGCGAAGTGGCACATGTCGCGGGCGGCCGTCGACCTTTCTGTGCCTGAAATACAAGGCTGGTCGGAAGCACAATGCCATGAATTCCTGGCTGAAGTGCGCTTTGGCTCCCTGGAAACGGTTTCCTGCCCCCATTGCGGTACCGTTCATCGGCACTACTGGCGGGCACATGACCGTCGCTGGAAGTGCGCCGGCTGCGATAAGACCTTCAGCGTTACGTCCGGAACGGTGTTTGCCAACAGAAAACGGTCACTCAAGGACATTCTGACGGGCATACTGATGTGGATTAACTCGGCAGCCGGCCAACCAGCGCTTGAGTTGAAGCGACACATGAATACAACTTACAACACGGTCTTCGTCTGGCAGCAAAAGATGCGCGAAGGCTTGGTTCGCGGATATAACATCGGATTGCTGTCGGGCGATATTGAAATGGACGGCGCGCACCAGGCCGGGCGGCGTTCGCTGGAAAAGCGCGGAAGGCCGCAGGGCTCACGCCCAATAGAGGCGGACGCCGACCCGAAGGTGCTGGCGGAGATTATGCTGACGCAGACAGGGCAAATGCGGGCGAGAAAGAAGAAGCGGCATGACGGTGGCTCCCTTGACCCCGAATTCGGAAGGCGTTTGCCCAAGGACAGACGGATTCTCTTTGCCATACGTAAGCGCTCAGGAAAACCCGGCAAGGGTGCTTTTGCGACTCGGGTGGCCGTCGGCCTAACCGAGACCTCGCCCATCGCGGAGTCCATCCTGAAGGATTTTGTCGCAATGCCGGAGAGCTGGCTCAACACGGATACGTCGCCCGCATACCAGGAGATGGGAAAGCGCTTTCAGGGGCATCGAACGGTGGAGCATGCCAAGGAGTTCTCTGGGCCAAACGGTGAGAACAACAACCAGGCCGAGGAATACAACTGGCGTTACGACCGAGCGGAGAAAGGTATCTACTTGAACATTGAGCCGAAGTACCTGCTCGATTACGCCGTTGAAACCGCCTTTCGGTCGGACACCCGACGATTACCAAATGGCAGGCAGCTCCGCTTGGCGCTCAATGTAGCCATGAGCGTCGGAGAGTCGCTGTTCTGGAAAGGCTACACGCGAGGTCGCCACCGGACGGTGGAGTTGATGCACCCAATGCCACAGCCGGCGCCTACGAGTGGCCCCGCGAAAGGCCGCAATTCACGCCTGCCGATGGCCGTGAGGCCTCCGCGGTAACTTGAACTCGTCGGCCACGATTGGAGCCTCTATTGATTCACTCAGAGCTGTCGCCGTTGAACTTTCTACGGGCTGGCCTTGTTTTTAGCACGGCTGATGCCCATTCAGAACTTTGTTGGCGTTCAACGAGCTTTACGGAAGGAAATTACGATACGACCGTTCTTGTAGGCAAAAAATGCTAAAGGCATGCATATCAAAAAGAGGCAGCAAGCACTGCCACCATCGAATTGCCCTGGCTGAATAGTTTCCTCAACGATATCCCACCCATCGGCCTCGAGCTTTTCAATTGTCTGCAGCTTCTTTTTTTGGCCATAGGCATTGTTCGGAAACTCTTTGGTTAGGTATTTAAATTTTTTCGTGTCAGTCATTTTAGAAGGGGTATCAGATATCTAAAGAGGGTGGATGACAGCCCGATGCTTAATAGGGCACCGAGGGCAAATCGAAGCCAATTTCTCGATTCTCGCCACCCCGCCATCTGCGTTGCGCCATCCACACAATTGGCCAGTAGCGCGACAACTAACAACGTAGGCCCCGCCCGATAGAAAAGCGCCCAAGCAGGGTAACCGCTAACTGAGCGACGTACTTGCCTATTCCCGTGGGCTCTGCAAAGGCGAACGAAGCGGATTGTCGGCGAAGAGCGTCTTCCAGAGCCTCGGCGTAAGTTCCTGAACCTGGCAGGCCGGATGCTGCCCGACACGTTGCAGCACATCGACAAGATACTCGTACGGATCGACCCCGTGCAGTCGGCAAGTGACAAGCAGACTTTGCATGATGCCGACGTGCTTGGCACCGAGCTCGGTCCAGCAGAACATCCAGTTCTTTTTCCCGAGAGGAATCGCGCGTAGCGCCCGTTCCAAATGGTTGGTGTCGATCGGCACGTCAGGATCGGTCA
>NZ_JCANUT010000052.1:0-26071 GCF_059569095.1 Propionivibrio pelophilus DSM 12018
ACAAGCGACGTCGCTCAGATTGAACCAGTTGGCGATGCAGTACATGCGCAACATTCGCTTAACTCCCACCGGCGGCCGACCGTTGCCCGCCTTCGGGTAATGCGGTTCGATCAACGCGCAGAATTCGGCCCACGGTATCAGTCCTTCCATGCGTGCCAGAAACTCCGCCTTGCGCGTCGCCCGACCGTGCTTCTCGAATCCTCTGCTCGCCGCCAGCGTCATTTGCTTCATCGTTTCAGTCCCAGTGATCAGCTTCTACAGTCAGACTCCATGACAAAAGAATCGTTCACTGTTCTTGGTACTTATTCGGCCTTTCCTTAGATATTACGTTCCTCGCGTTGGTGCCGATGGAAAAAAGGGGACCGTCGCAGCTATCCTCAGTCGAATCGGTGAGAAGCCTGATCGTATGGGCAGTGTTAGGGAAGCTGGAACTCAAATTCAGCAAGTCAGAATTAACGATATCAACCAAACTAGAACTGAATACAGGGCATCGTTTGTTCGTTTCAGGGATGAGTTACCACGCGTCGGTAACAGAACGTCTTCCGTTGAAGAACCTCCAGTCCTTGGCCCGGATCAGGAAGTTATTGAAAAGAATCATTTCAGTTTATTTGTCGACGAATCCGGCGCAGAGATCATCGCCTATCAGGTGACGATGGAGGGTTCAGATATTGCCGCACTAGCGAGGTATTTGACTTTCGCGAACCCTGAGCAGCATACCGTTTCGTTAGATGAAGTCGTTTCTGACGATGCTTGGGAAAAACTTAGTACCGGACAGATGAAGTCCTTCGAGTTCGAGGTTTCAAAACCAAGAAGTAAGCACTACGCGCCAGATCCAAACGATACTTGGACGAAGGATGCTTTCGAATATATGTCGAAGACCGGTGCTACTCGTTTCAAGGTAAAGATACTGACTACCTCGAAAAAAAATGGATTGGTTTCTCAGAATTTTGACGACATAAAAATGCTTTTGTCTTCAAATTTCACGAAGGCACTCAGGGTTAAGATGTCAGACATCGATCATCCTATTGATCTGTTTGCAGACAGGGTGTTCGATAAGGTTACGGTTGGCTTGATAAAAGGGTGGCCCAATGCTTCGCAGCTTTTTGATGAAATCTCTGATGTGAAGCGCACTAATATTTCTTTGAATATTTATCTGAGCAAGGGAAATGAAGCACTGGAATAAGCTCGGATTTGCGCTCTGCTTGGTGATTGGCTATTTGATCGCTCAGCGGAATATGCTTGGCCCATTTCTATCGAATGGCGGCAGCGATCTGCGGACATTTCTTGGTTTGATTGCACAAATTTCAGCAACAATGCTTGGTTTCTTGTTAGCTGCTTTGGCTATTCTGGCATCTATTTCAGGGCATCGGTTGGTCCGAAATATGCAGAAAACAGGCCACTTCAAGGTACTTCTTGAAAAGCTGTTCTTCAATGTTGTCACTTACGGTTTGGCAACAGGGTTATCGCTAGTCGCTTACCTAACCAAGACAAGTCTTGGGGAGATGAGTCTGGTAGCGATCCTGTCGTTTTTCTACGCATCATTCGTTTTGGTTGATATTGGTTGGCGCTTTTGGCTCGTACTTACTAATCTCAATCCAGATTGACGTTGTCAAAAAAATGAAGCTGCTCTTGTGAGGGAGATGATGCGTCTCCGTTGGCAATTTATAACATGAGGGAAAATCTACATTATTTTTCGGATCGTGCGATTTACTTCTTGGCTCTCTGTCTAAGGTAATCCATGTACTCCTGAGCAATTTCTTCGCCGCCGAATTCGAGAATGTCGTCAATAAAGTCAGCATAAGATCTTGCTTCGTTATCGAGCAGTGCTCTTTCAGCACCGTCCGGGCCAATAAAATGCTTGCCAGCTACTTTCGCGGCGGACGTTTTGACACCCTCCCCGGTTTTTCGGGCATGTCGGCGTGCGTCCGTGATGATCATGGCGTGTTTTTCGGTCTTGCGTGTCGCTCCACGCCTCCTCGGTACAAGATGAAAAGCCCCACTCGGGGTCACGCCGCCACGAGTCATGCGAATCGCATCAATTAGAAAATTAGCGGCGGCAACGGGGATTTCCGCTGTAACACACGGCGGTCGCGCGGGATCGTTGCTTGGTTTTCCCGCGAGGAGGCTACGCTCCAGTTGATCAAGAAGCGATTGTGCTCCTTCTGGTGTCTGGGGCGACCATCGGGAGAAGCATCGCTTGGCGATTTTAGGCAGCATTTTTAGAGTTCCGTATTGGGGTGACGGTCGTCGAATTGACGGTTTGGGTATTGCATTGGTTAGCCCAATCATCCATCAAACGACGGCGTTTTTCGAAGAGTGTGCCGCGTGCGTAAGCCGCTTCCGCTTTGTCAGCGAGTTGATGGGCAAGAGCATGTTCGATGACCTCGCGGGGGTAGGCGGTCGTTTCTCCCGCCCAATCACGAAAGGTTGAACGAAACCCGTGCGCAGTGATCACGCTTCCGCTGTTGTCTCGCCATCCGGCTTGCCCGCATTTTTCTGCATCCTCGTTCATCCTGCGAATGACACTAGTCAGGGTCATGTCCGATAACTGTCCGCTTTTTGCGTTTGGAAACAGAAGGTCGCATCCATCCTCGGTCTGGAGGCTCTGGAGCAATTTGATGGCATCCGGTGCAAGGGGGATGCGATGTTCTCGTTCGGCCTTCATCCGGTCCGCGGGGATCGTCCAGAACCTTTCGGCCATGTTGATCTCGGACCACCTCGCGCCACGAACCTCGCCCGATCGTGCCGCCGTCAGAATGGCGAATTCCAGTGCCCTCGCTCCGGTGCCGTCAGCGCTGCGCAGTGCGAGGATGAATTTTCCGACTTCGCGATAGTCGAGCGCCGCATGGTGCTTGGTTTTTTGGACCTTGGAGCGCGGAGGCAAAATATGATCAAGGTGGCCCTTCCAGCGAGCCGGGTTCTCGCCTTTACGCAGGCCGCGGACCTTCGCCCAATCCAGTATGCACTCCATTCTTCCGCGTAGCCGACTGGCGGTCTCCGTTTTGTTGGCCCAGATGGGTTCAAGGATGTCGAGGATGTGCGGCGTATCAATATGTGTGACTTGTAGTTCGCCGATTTTCGGGAAAGCGTAGCTCTCAAGGGTTGCGTTCCATTGCGCTGCATGTTTGGCGCTTTTCCAAGCCGCCTCGTTTGCCGCAATGTAGTTGCCGGCGGCTTCCCGGAAGGTCATCGATGCGGCGACTGCGGCGGCTAGACTGCTGCGTACCTCGATCCGTTCGGCAACGGGATCGATCCCGGCTTCGATTTTTTCCCGTAGCGATCGAGCTTTTTCCTTGGCTCCAGCGAGCGTAACGTCTGGGTAACCTCCGAGTCCTATCTCGCGGCGTTTCCCTCCGATCATCACGCGTAGTAGCCAAGATCGATTTGTATTCCTCGTAACTTGCAGGACAAGGCCGGCAACGCCGCCTACATGGTGATAGCCCGATGTGTTTAAACGACTCACCTCAATAGGCGAAAGCTCTTTTGCTTTTCGAGCCATTTTTCTTACCCCCTTATGTACCCCCCAACAATGGGGCGCTTGCATGGTCTACCGTGACACACGGCGAGACGAATGATTTCATTAAAATCCAATGAAATCAATATTTACCGCAGAGGTAAATAGAGGATTAAGGCGCTTAATCAAGCACTTAATAATGGCGGACAACGGACCCCCTCTCCGCCAGAGATACAAAAAGCCCTGATTTTCCTTGCTAATCAATAGCTTGAGAACATCAGGGCTTTCTTATTTAACCCCACAATCAACCCCAACACTAGCCCCATTGGGGCGGGTAAAAATATCTTATAGGACAGTCCCGAAGTCCTCGGCAGCCTCATCAAATTTGCTTTGGAGGACCTCTACCACTCGCCTCTCCCCAGCCTTCATCCAGACCTCTGCCAGATTGACCTTGGCCTGGAGCGCGTTCCGGATGCCACGACGCTGATGAACTTCCGTCACCTGCTTGAAACCCATCAACTGGGGGCTGCGCTCTTCGCCAAAGTCGGCGAATTGCTGATGGCCAACGGCATGAGGCTTTCCGATGGCACGATTGTCGATGCGACGCTGATTGCCGCACCGCCCTCGACCAAGAATCAGAACAAAGCACGTGATCCCGAGATGCACCAGACAAAGAAAGGCAAGGACTGGCACTTTGGAAAGAAGGTGCACATCGGCGCGGACAGCAAGACGGGATTGGTCCATAGCGCCAGCGTCACGGCGGTCAACATTCATGACACCCACAAGGTCCCGAATCTGTTGCATGGGCAGGAAGCCCGTTTGTACGGCGATAGCGCCTACCGGGGCAAGGCGCAGCGGGAATGGCTCAGAGAACTGGCGCCGAAGGCGAAAGACTTCACCTACAAGCGGGCCTTCGCCATGCTGGCGATGATCAATCTCAACAAATGGGGCCGACCTTTGACAGGAGAGGTGCGTCCGGCATGAGCTGGATACGCGAAGATCCCCCGCATCCATGCCCAAAACCGGCGACTTATACGATGAAAAATCGATTTCTTTCACCATTTCGGCTCAATTTTGACGCGCTACCAAGTTTCTCAGTGGCTTGTTCGGCGTTTCCTTAGGCCCCCCGCCCCCCAATAATCCGGATACCCATCTTTTTAGCACCTCTTGCGTCGGACGCTCTTGCCGCCGGTGCACTTCAACTCCCGAAGAACGCCAGCACCTCGTCCAGTTCGCGCGTCCGCTTCATCGGCGGTAGGCTGCGCCAGATGCGCTTGCCGTAGTGTTTGCCGACGAGGCGCGGGTCGCAGATCATCAGCACACCGCGGTCGGTTTCGTCGCGGATCAACCGGCCGGCGCCCTGCTTGACGTTGATCACCGCGCGCGGCAACTGGTAGTCCATGAAGGCGTTGCGCCCTTCGGCCTTCATCCGGTCGATACGCGCCGAGAGGACCGGGTCGTCCGGCGGCGCGAACGGCAGCTTGTCGATGACCACCAGCGACAGCGCCTCGCCGCGCACATCGACGCCTTCCCAGAAACTCTGGCTGCCGACGAGGATGGCATTGCCGAGGCGGCGGAAGCGTTCGAGCAGTTCGTTCTTGCTGCCCTCGCCCTGGATCAGCAGCGGCAGATCGAGGCCGGCGCGCTCCAGATGCTCCTGCAGCAACTCATGCGTCCGGCGCATGGCGCGCAGCGACGTGCAGAGGAAGAACGCCCGCCCACCGCTGGCCTGCACCACCGGAAACGCCGCCTTGATCACGGCCTCGGTGTAGGTGAAGGTATTCGGCTCGGGCAGACCGGTCGGCGCGTAAAGCACGGCCTGCTGCCCGTAATCGAAGGGGCTGTCCCACGATGCCGACTCCGCATCGACCAGCCCCATCTCCGCGCAGTAGTGGCCGAAGTCCTTCTGCACGGCGAGCGTCGCCGAGGTGAAGATCCACGCGCGCGGATGCCCGCTCATCTGCTTCTGCATGATGTTGGCGATGACCAGCGGCGTCGCGTTCAGCTGCAGCGAGTGGGTGAAGGTCTCGCCCCAGCGCACGTAGTCCTTGTCGGCTCCGTCTTTGCCAACATTCTGCCAGCGGCGCAACTGGGCGACGAGTTCGCCCGCGCGGCGCCAGCAGTTTTCCAGGCCCTCAGAGCGCTGCGCCTGCGTTTCCAGCAGCGCCGTGAACACGTCGAGTTCGCGGATCAGGCCGACGAGGTTGTTGTCGAAGCCCGAACGCTCTTCAAGCTGTGTGAGCGAGAAGCGTGCCGCTTCGACCGGCAGCGTCAGGCGCAGATCCTTCGCCGCCTTCTCGACGACGCCGCAAACCTTCGGCAGGTCGAGACAATCGCGCGCGCCCGCCAGACCTTCGACCTTGGCATCGCGGGCGAGGTCGAGCACCTGCGATGTCGAGACGTTGTTGCCGAAGAACAGGCTGGCGGTCTCGGGCAACTGGTGCGCCTCGTCGAAGATGACGGTGTTGCACGCCGGCAGCAGTTCGGCGGTACCTTCGTCGCGCAGCATCACGTCGGCGAAGAACAGGTGGTGATTGACAACCACCAGATCGGCGGCCAGCGCCTCGCGGCGCGCGGCGAGGACGAAGCACTCCTTGTTGTGCGGGCAGTCCTGGCCGAGGCAGTTCTCGCGCGTCGAGGTGACCATGTTCCAGACCGGCGAGTTTTCGGAGACATCGCCGCATTCGGCCTTGTCGCCGGTCTTGGTCTGCTTGGCGAAACGGGCGACGCGGGCCGCATCGGCGGCATCCTCGCGCGAGAAGAAGCGCCCGTCGGCTTGCGCCCGTTCCAGATGGTAGTGACAGACGTAGTTGGCGCGCCCCTTCAGCAGTGCCACCTGAACCGGCGAGCCGAGCACCTTGCACACGGTCGGGATGTCCTTCGCGAACAGCTGATCCTGCAGGTTCTTGGTGCCGGTCGAGACGATCACCTTGCCGCCCGAGAGCAGCGCCGGGACGAGGTAGGCGAAGGTCTTTCCGGTGCCGGTGCCGGCCTCGGCGACGAGCACCTTGTTGCCGGAAATCGCCGTTGCGATGCGCTCGGCCATTTCCAGCTGCTGCGGCCGGAGCCGGTAGCCGGGGATATTTCCGGCGAGCAGGCCGTCGGGGGAGAAGACG
The DNA here is from genome assembly GCF_059569095.1 of Propionivibrio pelophilus DSM 12018. Classification (NCBI taxonomy): domain Bacteria; kingdom Pseudomonadati; phylum Pseudomonadota; class Betaproteobacteria; order Rhodocyclales; family Rhodocyclaceae; genus Propionivibrio; species Propionivibrio pelophilus. The sequence goes on from NZ_JCANUT010000052.1 coordinate 6,571, forward strand.
TCGGAGAGCGAAGGCATGCTAATAGTCGGTCACGTGGCATACAAAGGGAAACCACGTCATTCCGGCGAACGCCGGAATCCAGAGGTGCACCACTGGATTCCGGGTCAAGCCTGGAATGACGGATTCCCAAAAGTCGTTTTGATTCATCGTGACAGCTGGCTAGAGCATGTTCTCCAGGAAGGCCCGGGTCCTCGGATGTTCCGGCGCAGCGAACAGCTCGCGCGCCGGGCGCGATTCGACGATGTTGCCCTCGTCCATGAAGATCACCCGGCTGGCGACTTCGCGGGCGAAGCCCATTTCGTGCGTGACGACAACCATCGTCATGCGCTCGTCGGCCAGTTCGCGCATCGTGCGCAGCACTTCGCCGGTCAGCTCCGGATCGAGCGCCGAGGTCGGCTCGTCGAAAAGCATGATGTCCGGCTCCATCGCCAGCGCCCGGGCAATCGCCACACGCTGCTTCTGCCCGCCCGACAGGCGCGACGGATACGCGTCGCGCTTCTCCAGCAGGCCGACCTTCTTCAGCAACGCTTCGGCCTTCGGCACGACCTCGTTCCGACGCATGCCTTTCACGGTCATCGGCGCCTCGATGATGTTCTGCAGCACGGTCAGGTGCGGGAACAGGTTGAAGTGCTGGAAGACCATGCCCATCTTGCCGCAGATACGACGGATCTCGGCGTCCGGCACGTACTGGCAGTGCCCTGCGGTATCGGTCGACACCAGCTTCTCGCCCTCGATTTCGATGGTGCCGCGATGCACGGTCTCAAGGTGAATCAGGCAGCGCAGGAAGGTGCTTTTGCCCGATCCCGAGGGGCCGATGACGGCGATCACCTCGCCCTTGCCGACTTCCAGCGAGACACCCTTCAGGACTTCCACCGGGCCAAAATGCTTGTGCACGTCGACGGCACGGATCATCGCTTCATTCATCATAGACGGCGTATTTCTTTTCCAGCCGCTGGAAGCCGTAGGTCAGCACCAGGGTCATGATCAGGTAGAAGGCGGCGGCGACGATGAACGGCGTCGTCGTGAAGTCGCGCTGGACGATGCCGCGCGCCGCGCGCAAGAGATCGTTCATCGCCAGCACGTAGATCAGCGAGGTGTCCTTCACGAGCGTGATCGTCTCGTTGCTGATCGGCGGCAGGATGCGCTTGATCACCTGCGGCAGGACGATGCGGCGCATGGTCTGCGCGTAGGTCATGCCGAGCACGCGCGCGCCTTCGTACTGCCCGCGGTCGATCGACTGGATGCCGGCACGGAAAATCTCGGCGAAGTAGGCGGCGTAGTTGAGCACGAAGGCGACGATCGCCGCCGGAAAATCAGGCAGGCTGATGCCGATCACCGGCACGAACGGCAGCGCGAAGTAGATGAACAGCATCTGCAGCATCAGCGGCGTACCGCGCATCAGCCAGATGTAGCCATTGACCAGCGTGCCGAGAGCCTTGAAGCGGGAGATGCGCATCAGCGCCAGCGCCAGCCCGAACGGCACGGATAGCACCAGCGTGATGAGGAAGACCTTCAGCGTGACCCCGGTGCCTTGCAGCAGCGGGGGCAGAATATCGAACACGTAGTTCATGAGGGGGACTCGACGACCGGACAGCGAGAATCCGGCCAGGCAGACAAAACCGCGAGTCTACCGGATGGCTGGAGCGAAGGGAATTTCATTCAGCCAATCGCCCTCAACTCGTCAGTTTCTCGGGCACGATGCGCAATGACTCGTCGCCGCCGGTGATCAACATCTCGCCATCCTGAATCATGCATTGCAGGACCATCGAACGCTTCGCCAGTGCGCCGAGCGCCTGGGCATCGTCACCGGCAATCCGGAGAACCGTCAGGTTCGCCAGCTTTTGCAGCGTGGCGCGATTCTGCTCCCACCACACGTCCGTCGCCCGGTCGCCGAAGGCCAGGACCACGACGCGCCCGGCTCGCCCGGACGCCTTTCTCAGCCAGCGCTCGTCCAGCTGCCCGACGTATATCCACAGGTCGATCGCGCCGGTCAGATCCTTCAGCCACAAATCGGGCTCGTCGTCGGTCGACAATCCTTTGCCGAACTCCAGACGCTCGTCGGCAAAAAGCATGAAGGCCAGCAGGCGGACCATCATCCGCGCGTCGTTTTCCGACGGATGCTGCGCGAGCGTGAGGGAGAAGTCCGCATAGACGTTGCGGTCGAGATCGGCGACCGAAAGGTCGGCCTTGAAAATGGTTGCCTTGAGCGCCATGAATTTTTCCGGTTCGTACGGGTCCATCAACGCGCCAAACAGTTCGAAATACCTCTGTGGCCGCCCGTTAAAGATCGTAAACATTGGGGGCCGCTATACTAGCGGAAAACTGCTTCGGGGCCCGGGTTCAATGAGATTACGCCGCACACGCCATTCGCTGCTTGCCGTTGCCACGGGGGCAATGATGTTGGCCACCAGCGCGCTTGCCTTCGACCCGGCCGACCCGTTCCGTACCGACGCCATTACCCCGCAGCCGCCCCGACTGCAACTCCCGGCGGACACCACGTTCGTCCCCTGCCGGACGCTGCCGGCCGACGCGATCTACGGCGTTCTGGAAGTCGTCGACCAGGCGCTGTGCCGCAACCCGAAAACGCACGAAGCCTGGGCCAGCGCCCGGATACAGGCTGCCGAGCTGGGCAGCGCACGCTCGGCCTACCTGCCGGACCTGGATGGCCGGGTTTCGGCGACGCATGCACGCACCGACGGCGACAGCACCGACCAGCGCACCACGGCGCTGACGCTCTCCTGGCTGCTCTACGATTTCGGTGCGCGTGACGCCAACCTCGAAAACGCCCGCCAGTTGCTCGCCGCCGCGTCGTCGACGCTCGACGCCACGGTACAGACGGTTTTCCTGTCGGCGCTGCAGTCCTACTACAACACCCAGGCCGCCCGCGCCGCGCTGACTGCCGCACAGGAATCGGAAAAGGCCAGCCGCGAGAGCCTGACCGCAGCGGAGACGCGCTACCGCGTCGGCACGGCGACCCCGGCCGACCGGCTGCAGGCGCAGACCGCCTGGTCGCAGGCCGTGCTGAACCGGATCAAGGCCGAAGGCACGGTGAAGATCACGCTGGGAACGCTAGCCAACGTCATCGGCCGCGACGCCAGCGCGGTGCTGCGGCTGGACGAGATCCCCCGCGCCATGCCGGACGCGACGTTCGAACACGACGTCGACGGGCTGATCGCCGAAGCCCGTTCGCGCCGCCCCGACCTGCAAGCCGCCGAGGCGCAGGTACGCGCCGCGCAAGCCAGCGCCGACTTCGCGCGCGCCGCAGGCCGCCCGACGCTTTCGCTGAGCACCGGGCCGACCTGGCAGGACAGCGGATCGATCAGCACCAATAGCAACGCGATCGGCCTCACGCTGACGCTGCCGCTGTTCTCCGGATTCGAGACAACCTACCGCGTACGCGCCGCCGAGGCTCGCGTGGACAACATCGCGGCCCAGCGCGAGTCCCTGCGCCAGCAGGTGGCGCTCGACGTCTGGACCGGCTACCAGAATCTGCTGACCGCCACCCACACGATCCGCACCACCGCCGACCTGCTGGCCAGCGCCGAGCAGTCGGAGCGTGTCGCGCTCGGCCGCTACAAGGCCGGCGTCGGCACCATCCTCGACGTGCTCAACGCGCAAAGCGCCCTCGCCGCCGCCCGCGTCCAGCGCATCCAGGCCGCCCTCGACTGGCACATCTCGCGCGCCACACTGGCCAAGGCCGTGGGCTCCCTCGACAATCGCTTGCTGAATTCCGCTGCGGACATCCCGATCCCATGAAGCCGATCCTGAGAAATTCTCTCCTCGCTGCTCTTGTCTGCTCTGTTGCCCTGGCCGGCGGCGGCTACGTTTACTGGCGCGATCACCAGGCGCAAGCGCCGGAGAACCGCTACCGGCTGCAGGTCCTCGAGAAAGGCGACATCACCCAGACGGTCTCGGCCAACGGCACCCTCAACCCGATCGTGCTGGTCAACGTCGGCACGCAGGTCTCCGGTACCGTCACCCGGCTGTATGTCGATTTCAACGACAAGGTCGAAAAAGGCCAGCCGCTGCTCGAACTCGACCAGTCGCTGCTGGCCGCGCAGGCCCGCCAGTCGGCAGCCAACGTCGGCAATGTCGCCGCGACGCTCGATCTGGCGCGAGCGAATGAAGCGCGCATGAAGGCGCTGTTCGCGCAGGAATACGTCTCGCGGCAGGAACTCGACCAGGCCATCCAGGCGCGCCGGTCGGCCGAAGCGCAACTGGCGCAGGCCAAAGCGGCTGCCGACAAGGACAAGGTCAACCTCGGCTATACGGTAATCCGCTCGCCGGTGTCCGGCATCGTCATCGACCGCGTGGTCGACCTTGGCCAGACCGTCGCTGCCAGTTACCAGACGCCGACGCTGATCAAGATCGCCCAGGATCTCTCCGAGATGCGCATCGATTCGAGCTTCGCCGAAGCCGACATCGGCAAGATCCAGGTCGGCCAGAAGGTCCGCTTCACCGTCGATGCCTTTCCCGACCGCAATTTCACCGGCGAGGTGCAGCAGATCCGCATGAACCCGACGACGACGCAGAACGTCGTCACCTACAACGTGCGCGTGTCGCTGGAAAACCCCGATCACATCCTGCTCCCGGGCATGACGGCGTACGTCAATATCGGCGTCGCGCAACGCAAAGATATCCTGCTGGTGCCCAACGCCGCGCTGCGCTTCAAGCCGGCCGAGGCGGAACAAACCAATGGCACCGAGGCGCCACCGGCCACCAGCCCGAGAGCCCGCAATGGTGGCGGTGGTGGCGGAGGCGAAGGCAAGGCCCGGGGCAAAAAAGCCGGCGGCGCGAGCGGCCGCATTTACGTCGTCGAGGGCCGCACGATCCGGCCGGTGAGCGTGCAGCTCGGCATCACCGACAACCGCAGCACGGAGATCATCGGCGGCGAATTGAAGGCGGGCGATACGATCGTCGTCAGCGAGGCCCCGACCGCCGCGACCAAGCCGAGCAGCGTCGGCATGAGGCTGTTCTGATGACGGAAAACGCGCCCGACGAGGTCATCCGCGTCGTCGGCCTCGGCAAGTCCTACGTCACGCCGGCAGGGCCATTCCCGGCGCTGAAGGGCGTGGATCTGACGATCCGTCGCGGCGAGTACGTGGCGATCATGGGGCCGTCGGGTTCCGGCAAGTCGACATTCATGAACCTGCTCGGTTGCCTCGACACGCCGACGATGGGGGACTATTACCTCGTCGGGCGCAACGTCGCCCACCTGCAGAGCGACGAACTGGCGATCCTGCGCAACCGGACGATCGGTTTCGTCTTCCAGGGATTCAACCTGCTGCCGCGCATGTCGCTGGAGGACAACGTCGCGCTGCCGCTGGTCTATGCCCATCTCGAGCGCGAACCGCGGCGCAGGAAGGCGCGCGAAATGCTGGCCAAGGTCGGGCTCGACGGCTATGCGCAATCGGTGCCGGCCAAGATTTCCGGCGGCCAGCAGCAGCGCGTGGCGATTGCCCGCGCCCTGATCAACTCGCCGAGCCTGATCCTCGCCGACGAACCGACCGGCAACCTCGACAGCCACACCAGCGAGGAAATCATGGCGCTCTTCCGCGCGCTCAACGACGAAGGCATCACCATCGTGCTCGTCACCCACGAGCACGACATCGCCGATCACGCGAAGCGGCAGGTACGGTTTCTGGACGGATTGATCGTCAGCGATCTTCGGACTGCGCGATCGCCCGAGGGGGCTCCGCTGGATTCCGGCCTGCGCCGGAATGACGAGCAGGATTCCACGCCCCTCGCAAACTCCGTCATCCCGGAGCAAGCCGGGATCCAGCCACCACGCCAATGAAGCAGCCATGCGTTTATCTCCTCGCCAGCCGCCGCAACGGAACGCTCTACACCGGCGTCACCTCCGATCCTGTCCAGCGCATCTGGCAGCACAAGAACGATCTGGTGCATGGCTTTACTCAGAGGTACCGCGTGCACACGCTGGTCTGGTACGAAGCTCACGCCACCATGGAATCAGCGATCGCCCGCGAGAAGGCGATCAAGGAATGGAAACGGGCGTGGAAGCTCGAACTCATCGAAATGCTCAACCCCGAATGGCGGGATCTTTACGAGGGGATCATCTGATGCGCCGCAACTGGATCCCGGCTTTCGCCGGGATGACGAGGATTCTTCTACCACTATGGGTAATTCCGTCATCCCGGCGAAAGCCGGGATCCAGTACTGCCGCTGACTATTCGACAAGGCCACAGCCATGCTAAAACCCATGCTCGGCGAAGCCTGGCACGCCATGGGTTCGAACAAGCTGCGCACGGCGCTGACCATGCTCGGGATGGTCATCGGTGTCGGTTCGGTGGTGCTGATGATGGCCATCGGCCAGGGCGCGCAGTACGCCGTCGCGCAGACGATCAGCACCATGGGCAGCAACCTCTATGTAATCATCGCCGGCTGGACGCAGTCGGCCGGCGTGCGTACCGGCGGCGGCTATGGCTTTACCCTGCGCCTCGGCGACGCGGACGCGATCGGCGAACTCGACGACATCGTCACCGTGGCGCCGGTGCACCAGGGTACCCGGCAGCTGATCTACGGCGCGAAGAACTGGAACGCCGTCGTCGTCGGCAGCACGCCCTCGTACCTCGACGCGCGCTCCTGGGCGCTGGCCAGCGGCTCGACCTTTTCCGACGAAGACGTCCGCTCGGCGACCCGCGTGGCGCTGCTCGGCAAGACGGTGATCGAAAACCTCTTCGACCCCGGCGAAGACCCCATCGGCAAGACCATCCGGCTGCAGAACACCCCTTTCGAGGTCATCGGCACGCTGACCTCGAAAGGGCAGAACCTCGACGGCCGTGATCAGGACGACACCATCATCATTCCGCTCTCCACCGCCCAGCGGAAGGTCTTCGGCGTGCCGTTCGCCGGCTCGGTGCGCGTGATCATGGTCAAGGCCGCTTCGGCGGAAGCCATGCCGCTCGTCGAGAAATCGGTCACCTCCCTGCTCCGCCAGCGCCACCGCCTCCGCGACGACCAGGACAACGACTTCTACATCCGCAACCTCGCCGCCGCGGCGGACACGGCGGCCGAGACAACCCGCGTCATGTCCATGCTGCTCGGCGCCATCGCCTCGGTATCACTGCTCGTCGGCGGCATCGGCATCATGAACATCATGCTCGTTTCGGTCACCGAGCGAACGCGCGAGATCGGCATCCGCATGGCCATCGGCGCGCGCAAGAAGGACATCCTCGCCCAGTTCCTGCTCGAAGCGATCATGCTCTCCGTCACCGGCTGCCTGATCGGGCTGGTACTCGGCATCGGCGGCGCGCTGCTGGTCAACCGGCTTACCGACATGGTCATCGTCATCTCCGGTGGCGCCGTGCTCGTAGCCTTCGCGGTCGCTGCGGGCGTTGGCGTTTTCTTCGGCTTCTACCCGGCGCGCAAGGCTGCGGCGCTCGATCCGATCGAGGCGCTGCGCTATCAGTGACAGCGGGGGTAAATCCCGGTAATTGGCTGCCGGTTTAACGCCATTTACAGGGGATCGCCACAGAATAGTCACACGGCATTTCCGCACGCGGCACTGCCCGATATCGACCCTTCTGTGGAGAAACCCATGAAAGCACTTCGCCCCTCGTTACTGATCCTGGCATCGACCCTCGCCTTCTCTGCCTGCGCCCACGAAGGACCGCCGCCGCGCGACCACAAGGGGCCGCCGCCGCACTTCGACGCCAGCCTGTGCAAGGACAAGGCGCCCGGCACCGCGGTCGAGACGACCACACCCGACGGACGGACGATCAAGGGCACCTGCCAGTTGGTCTTCCTGCCGGAGCGCCCGCCCCGCGACGAACGTCCGCAATAACCCCGAAAGCGGCATGGTTGCGTAGCGTATTGGGGGAATGTCGGCCGCGCGGGCAGTTGTGGATTTCCACCTGCCCGTGAGGCTTCGGAAGTGGTTTAATTGCGGCTTTTCTTTTTTTCCGCTTTTCCGGAGTCAGGATCTCCCATGCCCGTCTATGCCCTCGGCGCCCATACGCCAAACGTTCATCCGCAAAGCTGGATCGCCCCGAACGCGGCGGTCATCGGTCAGGTCACTATCGAGCGTAACGTCTCCATCTGGTGGAACTGCACGCTGCGCGGCGACACCGACCTGCTCCACGTCGGGGAAAACACCAACATCCAGGACGGCTCGGTGCTGCACACCGACCCCGGCCTGCAACTGGTCATCGGCCGCGACGTCACCATCGGTCACCGGGTCATCCTGCACGGCTGCGTCGTCGGCGACGGCTGCCTGATCGGCATGGGCGCCACCCTGCTCAACCGCTCGGTGATCGGCAAGCACTGCCTGATCGGCGCCAACGCGCTGATTCCCGAAGGCAAGGTCATCCCCGAACGCTCTCTGGTCGTCGGCGCACCGGGGCGCATCGTCCGCCAGCTGACCGACGAGGAGCTGGAAAAGATCGCCCGCGGCAACCACCACTACATTGAGAACTGGCAGCGTTACCAGCAGGAACTGCGGCAGCTTTGAGAGCTTGTAAGCGATGACCACCCTGCTGCTCAAGGACGCCGACGTCCTCGTCACCATGGACGCCGAACGGCGTGAAATCGCCGGTGGCGGCGTGTTCATCCGCGATGGCGTCATCGAGGCGGTCGGACCGACACCGGAACTCCCGACAACGGCCGACGAGGTCGTGTCGCTCGCCGGCTGCGTCGCCCTGCCCGGCCTCGTCAACACCCACCACCACATGTACCAGAGCCTGACGCGGGCGATTCCCGGCGCGCAGGACGCCGAGCTGTTCGCGTGGCTGCGGCGGCTGTACCCGATCTGGGCCGGCATCACGCCGGAGATGATCCGCGTGTCGACGCTGACAGCAATGGCCGAGCTGATCCTCTCCGGCTGCACCACGTCCAGCGACCACCTCTACCTCTACCCGAACGGCTCGCGCCTCGACGACTCGATCGAGGCCGCGGCGACGATCGGCATGCGTTTCCACGCCGCGCGCGGCAGCATGAGCGTCGGCGAAAGCCAGGGCGGCCTGCCGCCCGACCGGCTGGTGGAAGACGAAAAAACCATCCTGAAGGACACCCAGCGCCTCATCGAGACCTGGCACGATCCAAAGCGGCACGCCATGCAGCGCATCGTCGTCGCGCCCTGCTCGCCGTTCTCGGTCAGCCGCGACCTGATGCGCGAAGCCGCCGAACTCGCCCGCCAGTACAAGGTCTCGCTGCACACCCACCTCGCCGAGAACGACAACGACGTCGCCTACAGCCGCGAAAAGTTCGGCATGACACCGGCCGAGTACGCCGAATCACTCGGCTGGGTCGGCCACGACGTCTGGCACGCGCACTGCGTCAAGCTCGACACGCCGGGCATCGGCCTGTTCGCCCGCACCGGCACCGGCGTGGCGCACTGCCCCTGCTCGAACATGCGCCTCGCCTCCGGCATCGCCCCGATTCCGGCGATGCGCGAGGCCGGCGTACCGGTCGGCCTCGGCGTCGACGGCAGCGCCTCGAACGACGCCGGCCACCTGCTCGGCGAAACCCGCCAGGCGATGCTGCTCGCCCGTGTCGGTTTCGGACCGTCGGCGATGAGCGCCCGCCAGGCGCTCGAACTCGCCACGCTCGGCGGCGCCAGGGTGCTCAACCGCGACGACATCGGCGCGCTCGTGCCGGGGATGAGCGGCGACATCGTCGCCTTCGCCACCAACGGGCTCGATCTTGCCGGTGCCGCCGTGCACGACCCGGTCGCCTCGCTCGTTTTCTGCACGCCGCAAAACGTGCGCCATTCAGTCATCAACGGCAAACGAATCGTCGGCGATGGACAACTGCTACCGGTCGAGTTGCCGGCGCTGATCGAACAGCACAACAGGCTGGCGCGGGAGTTGCTCAACAGTCGCCATTGACGGCGATGTATCTCCCCGGCCACAAGATATAACGAATAAGAGGGGAGATACAGATGGCCAGAACCGAGCGATACCACAAGATCCGCGCCATCCTCGGAGCGACGCGCAGGCTGCGCCTCCAGGAGTTGATGACGCGGTTCGAGGTCTCAAGAGCAACCGTATTCCGCGACATCGCCTTCTTGCGCGACCGCCTCGGCGTACCGCTTGAGTACGATCGGGATACTGGCGAATGGCGCCTCCTTGAACACCAGGATCTAGCCGAGTTACCCGGCCTCTGGCTGACCGCCACCGAAATCCACGCCCTGCTGAGCATGCAGCAACTGCTGGAGAACATCGATGCCGGCGGACTCCTGCGCGACCACCTGCAGCCCCTGCGCCAGCGTCTGCTCGGCATGCTCGGCACGGGCAGCCACTCCGCCGAGGAAATTGCCCGGCGCATCCGCATCCTCGCCGCCGCGCCCCGTGCCTGCATCGTGGCCGGATTCGAAACCATCGCCGACGCGCTACTCACCCGCCAGCGACTGAAAATCCACTACCACGCCCGCACCACGGCGGAAGACTCCATGCGCGAAGTTTCCCCGCAGCGCCTCGTCCACTACCGTGACAACTGGTATCTCGATGCCTGGTGCCACACGCGCCGCGCCCTGCGCAGCTTCGCGGTCGACCGTATCGCCAGCGCAAAACCCCTCGCCACGCCTGCGAATGAAATCGACGACGCCGAACTCGACCGCCAACTGACCACCGGCTACGGCATTTTCGCCGGCAGTGAAGTGCATTGGGCCACCCTGCGCTTCTCCGCCCACCGTGCCCGCTGGGTCGCCAGCGAGCGCTGGCATCCCCGGCAGGAAAGCTGCTGGTTGCCCGACGGCCGTTACCAGCTGCGCCTGCCCTACAGCGCCGACCCGGAACTGATCATGGACATCCTCAAATACGGCCCCGATTGCGAAGTCGTTGAGCCCGCTGACCTCAGGCAACGGGTAAGGGAAGAACTGGCGGCAGCGATGAAAAATTATTCGTGAGTCGCAGGTTATGAGACTGGGATTGGATAGGATGGGGCGGAATCGATGAACGGGAGACAACCGTGAACACGAAAGAGGAAGTCTTGTCGATGGATTCTGCAGCTCTCGCATCCGGGATGAATGCGGATCGCGACAAGACAAAGGCACGGGTTGCGCATCTCAGAAATGATGAGGGCGATTTGGTCTGCCACGATCTGGATGATCATCTGGCCGAGGTCTCCCGTCTTGCGGCGATGTTTGCCGAAGCATTCGGCGCGGCTCCTTGGGCGGCACTTGCCGGTTTGTGGCACGACCTTGGCAAATTCCGCGAAGGCTTCCAGCGCTATATCCGCCAATGCGGCGACCCGGATGCGCATATCGAGGGGCGCGTTGCCGGAACGGACAAGACACATTCGGCAGCCGGCGCCCTATGGGCGCAGCGCTATCTCGAAGAAGTGGATAAACGCTCGGGGCCGGTCGTCGCCCGCGTACTCTCCTACCTGATCGCCGGCCATCATGCCGGGCTGTCGGATTGGGCAGGCGAAAACAAGAGCCTGCATAACCGCTTTGCGTCCGAAGACGCCCAAAGGGAACTGGCGACGGCCTGCGCCGCGCCCATTCCCGAACACCTCCTGAAACCGGCCGGTCCCTTGCCCGATATGGCGGACCTGTTCCGCTACCGCGACGACGACAAGAACGACCCCATTCCCGGCCGTTTCGCGCTATGGGTGCGGATGCTCTTTTCCTGCCTGGTGGATGCCGATTTCCTCGATACCGAGGCCTTCATGTCGCCGGAGAAAAGCGAAGTACGGCAGGGCTTTCCCGGTCTCGACGTACTGGAACCGTTGCTTGCCGAACGTCTCGCCAGAATGGCCCGCGACGTTGCCGCGCGCGGCGAGGCCGATAGCAAGGTCAACCGCAAGCGCGCCGACGTCCTGCGCGCCTGTCTCGCCAAAGCCGAACAGCCGCCTGGCGTGTTCAGTCTGACGGTGCCGACCGGTGGCGGGAAGACACTATCCAGCTTGGCTTTCGCGCTACGCCACGCGGTACTTCAAGAAAAAAACGATCAGCGAACGGTGAAGCTCAAACGCCGGATCATCTATGCCATCCCCTACACCAGCATCATCGAGCAGACGGCGGGTATCTTCCGGGGTATTTTCGGCGACGAGAACGTCATCGAGCACCACAGCAACGTCGAAGTCGACGAACGCCAGGAAACCGCCCGCTCGCGGCTCGCGTGTGAAAACTGGGAAGCGCCGCTGGTCGTTACCACCAACGTGCAGTTGCTGGAAAGCTTGTTCGCCAACCGCACCTCACGCTGCCGCAAACTGCACAACCTGGTCGGTAGCGTCATCATTCTCGACGAAGCGCAATTGCTGCCGGTTGCTTACCTGCAGCCGGTGGTCGATGTCCTGCGCCTGCTGGTCAAGGATTACGGTGTCACGTTGGTGTTGTGCACCGCCACCCAGCCGACACTGGAAACACGTACAGGCTTCGATCAGGCCAGGGCCTTGCGCGGCTTCAAGGCCGGCGAGGTGCGCGAGATCGTCGACGACGTGCCCGGCCTTTACGCCGATCTGGAGCGGGTGCGGGTGCATCTCCCTGCCGATCTGAACGCGACGCGCACCTGGGACGATCTGGCGCCGGAAATCGCCCGCCACGAGGCCGTGCTCGCCATCGTCGGCCGCCGCGCCGATGCCCGCGACCTCTACCGCCAACTCAAGACTGAAAATCCCGAAGGACTCTGGCACCTCTCCGGCCTGATGTGCGCCGAGCATCGCAGCGACACCATTCAGGCCATCAAGGCCGCACTGGCCGAACGGCGGCAGGCTTTGAGTGCAGGAGAGGTTGGCAAACCGATCCGGGTCGTCAGCACGCAATTGGTGGAAGCCGGCGTCGACATCGATTTCCCCGTGGTCTATCGGGCGCTGGCTGGACTCGATTCCATCGCCCAGGCTGCCGGGCGCTGTAACCGCGAAGGGCGGCTGGAACGCGGCGAGGTGCATGTCTTCGTGCCGCCCAAATCGCCACCGCCGGGCTTGCTGCGCCTGGCCGAACAGGCAACCCGAATTCTTTGGGCCGGCCTTCCGGTGGAAGCCGACCCCATGGGTGTCGAGCGCTTTGGCGAGTTCTTCCGCAGGCTCTACGGCGATGCACGGCTGGACGAAAAAGACATCTGCCGGCTGCTGCGCGTCGGTCGTGAAGCCGACGTGATGTTCCGCACCGCCGCCGAGCGTTTCCGGTTGATCGACGAACAGGATGGCGCTACCGTTTTCGTCCGCTACCGGCGTGACCCGAGTGACGACCGCATTGGCATGTGGCTGAACGCCCTCAAGAAGAACGGACCGGACCGCTGGCTCCTGCGCAAACTGCAACGCTACGGAGTAACCATCTACGACACTGACCTGCAGCGTCTGCTCAAGCAAGGCGACATCGAACCCTTGGGTGGCGACTTCCCCGGCTTGTACGTGCAGTCGGCAGACAACGATGTGCTTTACGACAAGGTTCTGGGGATCGATGTCGACGGCGTACCCGGTGACCCTGGCAAGCTCATCCTGTGAGCCTTTCGAAACGCATAATGCAAAAAGTTTAAGAAAGGAGGAGCAATGACGTGTTTTTGCCTTGAGGTCTCAGGCGATTTCGCCTGCTTTACCCGCCCCGAGATGAAAGTCGAAAGGGTGTCCTACGACGTGATGACGCCTTCCGCAGCGCGCTCGGTGTTCGAGGCCATTTTGTGGAAGCCGGCGATCCGTTGGGAGGTAAAGCGTATCGAAGTGCTCAAGCCGATCCGCTGGATCAGCGTGCGGCGCAATGAGGTGGCGTCCAAAGTGTCGGTGCGCAATGCGCAGACAGCCATGGGTGCCGGCAAGGGCAACCTCGCTCTATACGTGGAGGAAGACCGCCAGCAGCGTGCCGGGCTGTTCCTGCGCGACGTGGCCTATCGCATCCATGCCGAACTGGTGCCGGTTGGCGACGACGCCCGCAGCAATCCGGCCAAGTACCGCGAGATGTTCCAGCGGCGGGCGGAAAAGGGGCAATGCGTCAATCAGCCCTACCTCGGCTGCCGGGAATTCGCGGCCCGCTTTCGGCTGGTCGATCAGCCCGCCGACGAGCCCCCAGCCATCGACGAAACCCGCGATCTCGGCTGGATGCTCTTCGACATGGACTTTACTGCGGTCAACGACCCAAAACCGCAGTTTTTCCGCGCCGACATGCGGCGCGGAGTGATCGACCTGACGAAAGCGCAGGTGATGGGATGATCCTTCAGGCGCTTTACGACTACTACCAGCGCAAGGTAGCCGATCCCGACCCAACCCGGCGTCTGCCGGCCTTTGGCCTGGAAGACAAGGAAATTCCCTTCATTATCGAGTTGGCCGCAGACGGCAGGCCTTTAGGCATCGTCGATACCCGGCAGATCGAAGGCAAGAAAAAGGTGGCGCGGCGTTATTTGGTACCCAAGGGCATCAAGAAAGCGTCGGGGATCGCTGCGAATCTATTGTGGGATACCGCCGAGTACGCGCTCGGTGTTGATGTTCGAGGCAATCCAGAACGGGTGGAAAAGCAACATGCGGCTTTTCGTCAAAGGATTGCCGATTTGCCTGAGAGCGCGCGTCGGGATAGCGGAATTCAGGCCCTGGAACGCTTCTACGAGAATGGGGGGGTATCTGTACTGAGCGCCGATCCAGCTTGGCCAGAAATACTCGAAAGTAATTCAACGTTGACATTCCGCCTCCATGGCGAATGCGACCTGATTTGTCAGCGTTTGGCCGTAGTCTCAGGAACGCATTCAGAAACTCCTGAAGGGCAGCGCTTCGCACAGTGCCTGATAACTGGAAACAATGCTCCTGTGGCAATACTTCACTCTTCTATTAAGGGTGTGTGGGGGGCTCAAACATCTGGTGCAAACATCGTCTCCTTCAATGCGCGTGCTTACGAGTCTTATGGGAAAGTTGAGCGACAAGGTGAAAATGCTCCCGTTAGTGAGTTTGCCGCCTTCGCCTACACCACTGCCCTGAATCACCTGCTCGACCGCAATTCGCGGCAGCGTTTTCAGGTAGGCGATGCGTCGACGGTGTTCTGGGCGCAGAAGGAAGACGCCGAGGCCGAATCGGTCTTTGCTGCGGTTTTCGGCGAACAGCAGGACGATCCGGACGCCCGTATCGAACTGGTGCGCGTTGTCCTAAGCGCCGTACAGTCCGGCCAGTTCGACGGTGGGCGCGGCGAGAACCGTTTTTACGTCCTCGGTCTGGCACCGAATGCGGCACGGATTTCGGTTCGCTTCTGGTACGCCGCGCCTTTGCATGAAGTCGCCCAGCGCATCCGTCAGTGGTTCGCCGATCTCAAGATGGTACGCGGCGGCAAGGACCCGGAATATCCCAGCCTGTTCCGACTGCTGGCGGCCTGCGCCCAGCAGGGCAAGGCTGACAACATTCCGCCCAATCTGGGTGGTGACATCATGCGCGCGATCCTTGCCGGCAACCCCTTCCCGGCCACCTGGCTCAACGCGGCGGTGCAACGCTGCCGTGCCGAGCAGAACGTCACCTACCTGCGCGCGGCGGCGATCAAGGCTTGCCTCAACCGTTCCCGCCGCTTCCCCGATTCCTCTTTTATCCAGGAGTTTTCCGACATGCTTGATCTAGCCAATACCAATGCGGCTTATCGCCTGGGGCGTCTTTTCGCGGTCTTGGAAAAGATCCAGGAAGAAGCCAACCCCGGCCTCAATGCCACCATCCGCGAACGCTATTACGGCGCGGCGTCCAGTACGCCGGTAGCGGTTTTCACCACGCTGCTGCGCTTGAAGAATCACCATCTGGCCAAGTTCACCAATCACGGCCGGGCGGTGAATTTCGAGCGGCTGCTCGGCGAAATCCTCGGCGGCATCGCCGATTTCCCAAGGCACCTGAGCCTGCCCGACCAAGGGCGTTTCAGCCTCGGCTACTACCACCAGCGCCAAGACTTTTTCAACAAATCCACCCAATCCGACGAATCCACCCAGGGAGAATCCAAATGAGCCTGAACAACCGCTATGACTTCGTTCTCGTTTTCGATGTGCGCGATGGCAACCCCAATGGCGACCCCGATGCTGGCAACCTGCCTCGCCTCGACGCCGAATCCGGCCACGGGCTGGTGACCGATGTGTCGCTCAAGCGCAAGGTGCGCAATTTCGTCGGACTGGTGAAGGGCGAAACGCCGCCTTTCGACATCTATGTGAAAGAAAAGGCGGTTCTCAATCAGGCGCACGAAAAAGCTTATATCGCTATTGGCGCCGAAGAGGAACTCAAGGGCGACAAGAAGCGCAAAGGCAGCGGCGACACGGTAGACAAGGCACGGAAATGGATGTGCGCCAACTTCTTCGATGTGCGGACCTTCGGTGCGGTGATGGGTTTAGGCATCAACTGCGGCCAGGTACGCGGCCCCGTGCAACTGACTTTCGCCCGCTCCATCGATCCCATCATCGCCCAGGAACATTCGATCACCCGCATGGCGGTCGCGACGGAAGCCGAGGCCGAAAAGCAGCAGGGCGACAACCGCACCATGGGCCGCAAGCACACCGTCCCTTACGGCGTCTATGTGGCGCACGGCTTCGTGTCCTCCTTCCTCGCCAAGCAGACCGGCTTTGGCGAAGAAGACCTGGAACTGCTCTGGCAGGCGCTGGAACAGATGTTCGAGCATGACCGTTCAGCAGCGCGCGGTGAAATGGCGACGCGCGGGCTGTACGTCTTCAAGCACGATTCGGAACTGGGCAACGCGCATGCGCACTCGCTTTTCGACCGCATCAAGGTGGCGCGTAAAGCGGATGTAGAGGTGGCGCGCAGCTTTGCCGACTACGAGGTGAGCATTGACGATACAAGCTTGCCGCCCGGAGTGACGTTGATCAAGCGGGTGTAGGCACCGCTACCGCCGCCCCGCCCAATACTCCGGATGCCTGCTGTGGTGGGCGATGGCGACGATTTCCAGCGTCTCGCCTTTTACCCGATAAACAACGGTGTAAGGGTAGCGCTGGAAAATCAGGCGGCGGGTGTGGCTGCCACCGTGTTCGCCGATTTCCGGGTGAGTTTTCAGGAGGTTTTGCGTATGTTCAAGATCGTCGAGAAAACCGGCCGCGATGCGCGAGCCGGCTTCCTTGAGATACCACGCGAAAGCCCGCTGGATTTCCCGTCGGGCTGCGGGGTGCAGGCGGATGGAAATCACGCCAGTCGGGCGCGCAGTTCGGCAATGACCTGTTCGGCGGGTACGGTCTCTACCTCACCGGCCTCGAGCTGTGCGACGCGGCGAGCGATCTCCTCATCCCAGGCGGCGGTGATGGCCTCCGGCGTATCGACGCTGACCCAGAGCTTTTCCGCCAGATCAACGCGCTCGCCCGGGCTGAGTTGCATGGCGGCCTGGGCAACTTGCTGGTAAGTGAGCGGCATTGTGAAATCCTCCTGTGCGATAGACCATGGATTGTAGAGAAGTTCTTTCTGGATTGCTCGCACGATGACCGGCGAACCTGTCGACCCCATCCCACTCTCCGCCCTCCAGCACTGGTGCTACTGCCCGCGCCAGTGCGCCCTGATCCACATCGAGCAGGTATTCGAGGACAATCTTTTCACTCAACGCGGCCAGGCCTTGCACAAGCGGGTGGATGATCCAGGCTTTGAAGTGCGCGACGGGCTGCGCATCGAGCGGGCCTTGCCGCTGTTCAGCGATACGCTCGGGCTGGTCGGCAAGGCCGATGTGGTCGAGTTCCTGCCCGACGGCACGCCTTACCCGGTGGAGTACAAACACGGCTCCCGGAACAAGCGGGCCGACATTGCCGCCTGCGACGATGTGCAACTGGCGGCACAGGCTCTCTGCCTGGAAGAAATGTTCGGCACGCCGGTGCTGGAAGGCGCCCTGTACTACGCCAGTTCAAGGCGGCGGCGAATCGTTGCAGTCGATTCCGGTCTGCGGGAAAAAACCATGCTGACCATCGCTGAGGTGCGCAACCTGCTGGCAGCTGGCATTACACCACCGCCGCTGGCTGACGAACACTGCCGCGCGTGCTCGCTGCGCGACCTCTGCCAACCGGACGCGGTACATGACAAATCGGGGCGCGAAGCTGCACTGGCGCATCTGTTCGAACCGAAGGACTGAGATGCAGTTGCTCAACACCCTGTACGTAACGACGCCAGAGAGCTACGTCCATCTCGACAACAACACCGTGCGTCTGGAAATCGAGCACGAGACAAGGCTGCGTGTGCCGCTGCATCACCTGGGTGCAGTGGTCTGCTTCGGGAAGGTTTCGGTCTCGCTCCCGCTGATGCATCGCCTGGCGGAAGATGGCGTGACGCTGGTTCTGCTCGACGCCAATGGGCGCTTCAAGGCGAGGCTCGAAGGCGCAGTGTCGGGGAACGTTCTGCTGCGGCAGGCGCAGCACCGTTCGGTTGACGATGCGGGTTTCGCCCTCAAACTGGCACGCAATTGCATCGCCGGCAAGGTACGCAACTGTCGCCAGGTGCTGTTGCGCGGCGCACGGGAAAGCAAGGTCGAGGAAGACGCCGCCATCCTCACGCGCGGTGCCGACGACCTTGCCGCTGCCTTGCGCGCCCTGCCGACAGCGAGCGATCTCGACACCCTGCGCGGTATAGAGGGCGAAGCAGCCCGCCAATATTTCGCCGCGCTCAACCATCTCGTTCGCCCGTCGGCCCGAGAAGCCTTCCGCATGGACGGGCGCACTCGGCGACCGCCACGCGACCGGGTCAATGCCTTGCTCTCCTTCTTGTACTCACTTCTGATGAACGACTGCCGTTCTGCCATCGAAGCCGCCGGTCTCGATCCGCAAATCGGTTTCCTGCATGCCGTCCGCCCGGGGCGTGCAGCCCTCGCGCTCGACCTGATGGAGGAGTTCCGTTTTTTTGCCGACCGACTGGCGTTATCGCTGATTAATCGCGGCCAACTCGATGCCGACGATTTTGTCGAGCGAGAAGGCGGCGCGGTGCTGCTTGAAGGCGACGCCCGCAAGACAGTTCTGGTCGCCTACCAGGAGCGCAAGCAGGAAGCCACATCTCACCCGCTGCTGGCCGAAAGCCTGCCCTTCGGGCTATTGCCACACGTCCAGGCGCACCTGCTCGCCCGAACCCTGCGCGGCGATACCGATGACTACCTCCCTTATCTGGTGCGCTGATGCTGGTCATCGTCTGCTACGACGTCAACACCGAAACCCGTGCCGGACGTCGCCGTCTGCGCCGCGTCGCCAAGCTCTGCGAAGGCGTCGGACAACGAGTACAGAAATCGGTTTTCGAGTGCCAGATCGACAGGGCACAATTTGAATCGCTCGAACGCGACCTGACCACCGAAATTGACCCCAAGGAAGACAACTTGCGCTTCTACCGCATTGCCGAACTGCGCGGCTACGAAGTGCGTGAACACGGTTGTTTCCGGGCTACCGATTTCGACGCGCCACTGGTGCTATGAAGATGCGCGAACCACGAGTACCCAGAGTTTTCCCGGGAGGTTCGCGCAAATTGCAAGCAACTGATTATCTTGCATTTACCACCCCAGCTTCGGTTCGCGTAAGATGCTGCCTGCTCCGTAAGGACTGGGTTCGCGCAACACGCTCGAATTGTCTTTACGCTATCTCGACTTACGAGAGATGAGCATCGCTCCCCGGCAACGGGGAGCGCGGATTGAAACCCG
>NZ_JCANUT010000053.1:0-25783 GCF_059569095.1 Propionivibrio pelophilus DSM 12018
GCAATTGTTGGGACAACGCGCCGATGGAGAGTTTCTGGGGTTCCCTGAAAAACGAGTTGGTGCATCACAGGCGCTTTACTACGCGCACACAGGCCAGGCAGGAAATCACCGAGTACATTGAAATCTTCTACAACCGAATTCGTAAGCAGGCGAGACTGGGTTATCTGTCGCCGGCACAATTCACCCAGCAATACCATGCAAAACAGATAGCCGCTTAACCCGTTGGACTCTACGGTTGACGACCTACCTCAGGTCTTCCGGTCTACGGCCATGTGGCCCAACTGGGTGAGTTCTGCTGGCAACCCAACCGCTTGAAGCCGGCCGGCTTCGAATTGCACCGCGTCCTGAATGAACTGGCTACGCGTCCGGCCACCGCCGCAGAGGAAGATGTCGTCTGGACCCGTCTGCTGGCGGGGCAGTTGGAGATTTACACTCGCCGCAACAATGTCGGCGGCAGCAAAATACCCGTCCATCTCCTGCATCGTGCAGACAACACGCCCATGCTGTCCGGACTGAAAGGACTTCTGTGAGCGCCTCACTGCAACGCGCCTCGATGAGTTTTGTCGACTTCGACGGACATACGGAACTGCTCGCCTATCACTGGGTACTGTCTGATGGGGGTCGCGCGACATCCAGGCGCCCAGCACAAAGGAACGATTGCACGGTACGCGCCTTGGTGATCGCACGGGGGCTCAGCTACGACGGCGCCTACGATTGCCTCAAGGCCGCCGGACGCAAATGCAGTCGAGGATTCGACTTCGCGCGCTGGATGTCACGGCAGACGTGGGCCACCAAGTTATCGTTCCCCGCACGGAAGGGCGAGCGGTGCATGACCCTGGCGGCCTTCTGTGGTTCTCATCCTGAAGGGACATTCATCGTGCGCGTGGCCAAGCACGTCCTCGCCGTCAAGGACGGCGTGGCGTACGACTCGTTCGAGAATCGCCCCGACCGATGCGTGTATTGCGCCTGGGCCGTCCTATAGAAAAACTCGCTCGCAACTCCGCTCAGAATTAGGGGTGCGCAACAGGTAAGATCCATGAGTATCGCCACGGCACATCCGGAACATCATGGATCTCTCCGAAGTACTGCATCTCGCTTCGTCTCAATACATCATTCCCGGCAATCCGGAGACCGACGCCTACATCCTTCCCGTATCAGGCGGCGCGGACAGTTCGGCGCTGGCCCTTCTGTTGCACGAAATAGCACCACAGATCCCATTCCGGATGGTCTTTACGGACACAGGTGCCGAAGAGCAGGACAAGCTGGAGGCATACCTGGGCAAGCCGATCGAGCGGATTCAGGGAAAGTCACTCTTTGCCCTGATTGAGGATTTCTCCGGCTTCTTACCCAGCCCGCGCGATCGCTATTGCACCCGCGAACTCAAGCTTATTCCATTCCGCCGATGGATTGCCCGGTTCGATGGCCAACGGAAGTGGGTTTTCGTCGGCGTTCGTGCCGACGAAAACGACCGAATCGCGTTCACTTTGCCGGAAGCGGAGATGCCTTTCGTGGATCTCGGCATCACGCGCGACTGGGTGTATCGCAAGCTGGCGGCCACCATCGGCATTTCGAAAAACTATCGCACCCGTAGCCGCTCTGGATGCACGGTTTGCCCCTATCAACGCACCTCGGAGCTGGTCGGCTTGCTGCAGCGCAGCCCAGAGGATTTCGCACGCGGAGCGCGGTGCGAGAAACTCAATGCCCACGATGCGGTTCGGCACCCCGCACCGGAGGAACACGCCGCATGAGTACGGGTGTCGCCACCATGGGGCCAACGTCCGTCAATCCGTTGAGGACGCGCGGCCTGAAACCCATCCACGATCTGGCCGCCTACCGGCCGCACGGTGACCGGCTTCGTTATCTTGCCGGGTGCCGGTGCAGCCAATGTCGCAAGGCCAACAGCGCCTACGAGCGTGACCGGCAACAAGCGCGTGCCGTCGGCGACTGGAATGGCTTGGTGGATGCAACCCCCGCCAAAGCACACCTTCTGCAATTGGCTGCAGCGGGTGTCGGCCGGCGGGCTGTCGCCGCCGCAACGGACATCTCACACACCACCATCCAGGAAATCCGTGCGGGAACGCGTCTGCGGATTCGTGCACTGTCGGCCCGGAAAATCCTCGCCGTTACGCCGGCAATGGCCTCCGACCACGCATTGGTCGATGCCAGACCGACGTGGCGCCTCGTCCAGCAACTCCAGAATGCAGGTTTTTCCACGGCCCGCATCGCACGTGCCATGGGATACAACGGGAGCGCCTTGCTCTTGGGGAAAACGCGGGTTACGGCCCGTAACGCGGCGCGCATGGTATTGGCGCACGCGCAACTGATGGCGTCCGATGAAGTTGAGGTCAGTGCGGCTCCCAGTCTCCGCAGGATCGCCAGATTGCGCGAGGAGGGGTTTACGGACAAGCAACTGGCACGATTCCTTGAATTACCAGACGGCAACTGCGCCATTCCCGCCCGCAAACTGCCCCGCGCACTTGAAAAGCGAATTACCGACCTTTATGAGCACCTGATGAATTAACGCTCCCGGCAATACTTTTCCAAAACGCATATGCATCGGTTTGGCATACTCTCACTACTTACTAACAGGAGGAGTGCCTTGCAGATACAGGATCTTGGGTTCATTGAGTTTCTTCTCACACGCTTTTGCGACGCCCACGTTTTCGGCGACGACGAGCACGAGGCGTTGCAGTTCGCACGGGACATTGTGCGCACCCTGCGCGCCGCCAATCACCTTCCCCGCGATTTTCAAGCCAGCGACCTGATCGGACTGATTCAACATAAAAGTCAGCTTCCTGAACGCCCCCAGTCGATCGTACGGCTTCCGTCCGGGGATGATCGCCAATATGACCGCTTCGCCATTCTTCCCGGTGGTTTGTCTCTGCAGTCGGCCATCGCTGCTGCCAACAAGGTCATCCGCAAAGCCAACCAGGAAGACCACGACAGCGAATCTGGCGGCTGTGTAAGATCGGTCATCAATCGCAGAGTCCAACGGGTTAAGAGGTCGGTCGTGTGAGTTGCCTGATGCTTTTCGCAGGATTCCGAGCAATCGGAGGGATTTGGGTGGTCCGATACCGGCGATGATTTGCTGGTGATGCCCGCAGACACGTTGCCAGACAGAGCGGGGGGCCATCTGCTCCGCAGCTTCCTTGTAGCTTGCCTGAAGCAAAGCAGAGACGTGCATCAAAATGGCTCGGGCTTGTTCGCAATGCGCATGCAAACCGTTCCGTGCGATCGTGGTTTGTCCAGCATGCTCGGTTCGACGGCCAACAGCAGACGGCACAGCTAGGGACGACTGGTGTGCCTTGTGCCGCACATCGGGATGGGCCATGCGAACGAAAAGACTCCACCAGTTGTAGGCTGCGGTGGTTGTCGATGGCCTCGTCGTGGATAGCGATTTCGCTGGTCAGGGGGGCACAGGACGATCACACGGCGCCTGCACTGCAGCCCCAAACCAGCCAACGTCAGCTCACCATCGAGCCCCTCCTACCCCTGTCCGGCGTCCGTCCAGCCCGGCTGGCAAAACAGTTTGCCTATCCCTCCGCCCATATACATCCTCAATCCGCACGATATCGTCTTCACCAAGATAACTGCCGGATTGCACCTCGATCATCTCCAGATCCACTTTGCCGGGGTTTTCCAGGCGATGTTGCGTGCCCAATGGAATGAAAGTCGATTCGTTCTCACTGACCAGAAACGATTTTTCGCCGTTGGTCACCCTAGCCGTGCCCTTCACCACAATCCAGTGTTCGGCGCGGTGATGGTGCATCTGCAAAGACAGCGACGCGCCAGGTTTCACGGCGATACGCTTGACCTGGAAGCGATCCCCTTTGTCGATGCCTTCGTACGAGCCCCAGGGGCGGAAAACACGAGTATGGAATTCGTGCTCGCTACGACCAGTTTTCTTGAGGTAGTCCACCACCTTCTTCACTTCCTGCGCACAGCGGTTATCCGCCACCAGCACTGCATCAGCAGTTTCGACGATCACCACATCCTTAAGTCCGATGGCGGTCACCATGCGCGATTCGGCGCGCACTAGGCTGTTCGTTACGCCATCCAACCACACATCGCCGCGCACCACATTGCCCGCAGCATCCTTGGTACCGACATCCCACAAGGCGGACCAGGCACCGATGTCGTTCCAGTCGATGTCGGCCGGTACCACAGAGGCCCGTTCGGTGCGTTCCATCACCGCATAATCAATGGAATCGGCTGGGCAGGCAGCAAACGCGGTTTCGCCGAGCCGGCAGAAATCAAGGTCATGGTACCGACTGGCCCAGGATTCTTTGCAGGCACGCCACATCGCCGGGGCATACTGCTCCAGTTCGTCCAGATATTGCCGACAGGAAAAAAGGAACATGCCGCTGTTCCAGTAATGACCGCCGGCCTTCAGCAGCGCCCGGGCCGTGTCGGCATCCGGTTTTTCGATGAAACAGGCGACGCGGTGAGCTGCCGTGTTTTGCAAAGGCTCACCTTGCTGGATGTAGCCATAGCCGGTTTCAGGTGCATTTGGCATAATACCAAAACAGACCAGATGGCCTTGCCACACCGCTTGCAAGCCTTGGTCGATGACCTGGTGAAAGGCGGGGACGTCGGTGATCAAGTGATCGGCCGGCAAGAGCAGCATGACTGCCTCGGGGTCTTTTTCAATTAGCTGCAGGGCGGCAACGGCAGCGGCTGGTGCGGTGTTTCGCCCCACTGGTTCGAGCACGATGGCGGCGGGGCGCACGTCGATTTGGCGCAGCTGCTCGGCAATCAGGAAGCGGTGATCGTTATTGCAGACGATCAGCGGCGCATCCATACCCTGCACTCCGGCCACACGTTGCACGGTTTCCTGCAGCATCGAAAATTCTGACACCAGCGGCAGTAGCTGCTTTGGTACCGCCGCACGTGACAACGGCCACAAGCGGGCACCGGAACCACCGGAAAGAATGACTGGATGAAGCATGTTGTTATTTCTCTCTATGTTCAATTCTCAAGCAACAACCGAAAAAGTTCAGGGGTGTTCCCTCCTTGCAACTTGCCCCTTGCTCCTGCATCGAACGTCGGCGCTGGCGGGACGGCACCTCTGAGCATATTGGTCAAGATTTTGCGCCGTCACGTCGGCAATCAGCGCGGCGAAAGTGGGGGCAGCGAACTCCTTCTGCCCATGTCGTTCGGCTGCCAAGCGCGGCGTGGTCTTGGCGAAATTGGCGCCATGCGCACCGACAGCCAGCTGGTACGCAAGACCAGGTATTTCGCGCCGCTGGCGGGCAGCGCCTGTTCGCCGGCAAACTTGGTCTTGCCGTAGATGCGCTGCGGATTGGGCACCTCTTCCTCGGCGTAGCAGCCGTCCTTGCCGCCATCGAAAACGTAGTCGCACGACGAGAGCACCGATGCGCGCCGCTTCCTCGCCGAAAATGCCGGGCGCCACGCCGTTGATGGTCTACTCCAGGAGCGGCACAGTCTCGGCCTCGTCCACAGCCGTATAAGCCGCCGGATTGTCGATGACCTTGGGCCGTGTCTCTCTCACCAAGCGACGAATTGCAAACGCATCGGCAAGATTGCATTCCGCTTGATCGGCCGCCACGATTTCGCTCAGCGGGGCGAACTCGCTGCGGTTCGACACCGACCTGGCCGTTCTTTCCGGTAAGGAAAATTTTCATGTTGCGATCCGCGATGATCGAGCCTTCCGACCGAGACGCGCTAGCAGAAAACGCCCCAAGCCGGCGAGTAAAAGTGCGACGGCAATCCCCATGCCATCTGCCAGCCAGTCAGCGAGGCTGGCCGTGCGGTAGGTGGTAAACAGACCTTGGCAGACTTCCAAGAGCGTACCATGCAGGAGGAGTGACATCGCCAGCGGCGTGGCTGCATACCTGCCCGCGAGACCAAGCAGAGTCAGAAAACCATAAGCAAACACATGGGTCGCCTTGTCGAAAACCGACAAGGTGCCCTGCTCTCCTCCCGGCATCGGTATTGCCACCGCCACATAAAACAGCGCCATGGCAAAAGTCCACAGCAGAATTCGGAACATCTTCGTATCAAACACGCTAGGTTCTACCGCGCGAATCTCCCCAGCGCATGGGGCAGGCGTCATCGCCCGAGTATTCTGCCTCGCCACAGCTATCAACACAATAATAGGGTGACATAATCTTGTCGGCGAAGAATTGGTTATCCGCGATGCGGGTGTATTCGAAAAGGATGCTGCGCTCTACGTTCGCGCCCGGCCGCAGGTGGCAGCCATGCCCGATCCAGGTCGGGCCGACGACGGTGGCGCCGGCGTCGATGCGGACGCCCGAGCCGACATACACCGGGCCGGTGATGTCGACCTCGTCCCACGCGATCGAGGTGTTGAGCCCG
This sequence comes from Propionivibrio pelophilus DSM 12018, assembly GCF_059569095.1. Classification (NCBI taxonomy): domain Bacteria; kingdom Pseudomonadati; phylum Pseudomonadota; class Betaproteobacteria; order Rhodocyclales; family Rhodocyclaceae; genus Propionivibrio; species Propionivibrio pelophilus. The sequence continues at coordinate 6,340 of NZ_JCANUT010000053.1, forward strand.
AGCCATACGCCCGGCCTGGCCTCGTGGCCGGGCATGTCCATCGTCGCGACCTCGCCGCGCAGGACGCGCTGCAGCACGGCCCAGTAGTCGGCGATGTTGCCGATGTCGATCCAGTTGAAGTGACGCTGCTGGACAAAGAAAGGCAGGCTCTTCTCGACCAGCAGCGGGAAGAGCTGGCTGCCGATGTCGAAGGGCACGCCTTGGGGGACAAGCTCGAGCACTGCCGGTTCGAACAGATAGATGCCGGTGCTGGCGAGGGTGGAGCGGGCGCATTCAGGGCGCGGCTTTTCCTGAAAATACTGGATGCGGCCGGCATCATCGGCGACGACGATGCCATACGAAGACACCTGCGCGGGCTCGACATTCAGTGCCACCACGCTGGCCAGGGCGTTGTTGTGCCGATGCTCATCGAGGGCCGCCCGGAGGTCGAGGTCGATGATGGCATCGCCGCAGATCACCAGCGTGGTGGTGTCGAAGAAGCCGCTGAAATCCTGGATCTTGCGCATCCCGCCCGCCGACCCGAGCGGGCGCGGCACGATGTCCCCGTGATCGCGCGCGCCCTCGTACGAATAGCCGATCTCCACGCCCCAGCGGTGGCCGTTGCCGAAATAGTTTTCGATGCGCTCATGGTGATGCGATACATTGACCATGATCTCGCGGATGCCAAAGCTGGCCAGATGTTCGATCAGGTACTCCATGACCGGCTTGCCCAGGATGGGAATCATGGGCTTGGGAATGCTTTTGGTCAGGGGACGCACGCGCGTGCCCTGACCCGCGGCGAGGATCATCGCTTTCAAGTTTGCAACTCCGTGGAAAAATTGGTCTGCTGCGCGCGCCCTAGCGATCCGGGGACAGCGTCCGCTGCAGAACATGCCGGATCGCGGCCGGCAGATCGGGAAAATCCTTGGCGCCGACCGTGAAGGCATCCTTGCCGGCTTGAATGTTCTTGACATACCACGCCTTCAGGGTCTCGGAGCCGATCGGCAGGGTGTTGATCGTATCGATGCCGGCGGCCAACGCCTCGTCGCGCGCCTTGGGTGTCGGGATGCCGGCGTTTTCGGGGCCGTCGCCAGAAACGATCATGACCTTGCGCGTTCCTTCGAAAGCATTATCGAAAAAGAGTGGAAAACCGAAAGCCAGGGCCGAACCCGGCGCCGTCGTGCCATCGAACGGGCGGGCAGCCAATCCCTTCCCGTCGGAAGCGGCGGACCCCTTGATGATGGCTTCGGCGAAGCCCTGAGCGGCTGCGCGGCTGTCGATCAGCATCCAGGGCACGGCCACCCGCCTTAAGTCGGGAGAAGACCAGTACATAAGGGTCACGGCGATGCGCCGGTGGCGGCCCTTGGCGATGTATGCATCGAAAAGCGCGGAATCGCGGAAGGCGTCGGCATAACCGTCGCGCTGCAGCAGGTATTCCTTCGCATCCACGCTGCGCGAAACATCGACCAGCAACATGATTTCGGCATCGACGGCTTCGGCAGCCCGCGAGAACGGAGAAATGACCAGCACGGACAGCACCAGCGCGGCCAGCCAAAACACGCGCGACGCAGAAAGGGATTTACCGCCGATTCTCGACATAAGCTTGCGCTCCAAACGGTTGCCAACAGACACTCAGGGGGCATGACCGGCCGGCCCGGTTCAGGTGCCCGTTCCGGTTACAGGTAAGCATATTACAGCATAGGTAAGGTTACCGCACCGAGCCGGTGCGGATTTTCCCACCAAGAACCTGCGCCCAGCGGTCGGCATGGTAAATACATAAAGACTTTTCCTGATTAGCAATGAACGTCAGCCAACGTAATCGAGCGCCGGGGTTGCGGCGCGCAGCCAGCCGCAGCGATCAGCAGACGCTGATGCAGCGTGCGCAGGTCAAATCGTCGGTTGAAGCGATAACAGAACGCCGCCAGATAACGCGCCGCATACTTCCGGAAGTCGAACGCATGGTAGGACCCCGTCAGGCTGGTCTTGAGATTACCGAGAATGGTGTTGATCCATTTGAACTCGGGGACGTCTTTGGGTTTGCGTCCGGCCATGACCGTGGGTTGATGGCGACAACCCGCCTCGGTGACGGCCTCGAAGCACGCCAGTCCATCGGAGAAGACTACGCTGGCGGGGTCGAGATGGTCTTTCGCCCAGACCGCAATCGCCTTGAGGGTGAAGCCGGAGACAGGCGTCAGCTTGATGCGCAACGGGCGAGAGTCGTCGCTCAGCGATACGGCCGCGACAAACGGCACCTTGTTCTCCGAACCCCGGCCGACCTTGCCCCCACTGCGTTCACCGCCCAGATAGGCGTCATCGATTTGGACTGCCCCTTCAAGTACATAGCGATCTTCGCGTTCGGCCATCACCTGCATGAGTTTGTGGTGAATCAGCCACGCCGTCGGGTAGCTCACACCCAGTTGTCGCTTCAATGCCAAGGCCGACAGTCCGGTCTTGGCTTGGCTGATCAGGTAGATCGCCAGGAACCAGATCGTCAGGGGCAGCTTGGTGCCCTGAAACACGGTTCCGGCAATCAGCGAGGCTTGATGCCGGCACGCGTTGCACTGAAAGACCTTGCGAACGCCATCGCGCAGAACGTAATGGGCGGCGTGGCTGCATCGCGTACAGACAAAGCCGCTCGGCCAGCGCATCGCTTCAAGCGCATGCTCGCATTGCGCTTCGGTTCCGTAGTCCTTCAGAAAATCCGGCATCGACAGTCCCGGTTGAAATTGAATTCGATTCATCGCCATTGCACGTCCCTCCGTTTGTTCGTTGGAGGTGACTTTACGGTCAGCAAAGCTCACCAGATGAGCCCGGCTGACGTTCATTGCTAATCAAGAGACTTTTTGGGTTTTTCCACTTGGAGCGGACGCGATCATGCGGGAAACTGATATCAAGCATTAACGATAAAGTTTACGCAACAGGCATGCAGCCTCTCACTCCGGAAAAAGAACAGGAACTTGTCGATCTGTTGGTTTACCTGCGCAAGTTGATGGCGGAGGAATTCCCCATCAAGGACTCTGTCATTTGCCACGACGTCGTGCTGAAGATCATCCAGGCGCATCTCCGCAACGAAAAGATGATGTTCAAGCAGTTCTACGCCCTGTTCCCGTACAGCGAAATCGGCATCCGGAATCAGCTGGTCAGACTTGCCGGGGAAAACTGGATCCGGCTCGACCGCTCCACGGAAAACCTGCGCTCGAAGATCATCCAGGCCGAACCGAAGCTCATCGAGGCCTGGGAGCGCGTGTGCAGCCGGCTCGACGAAACGTATGCGCCGGATAACTTAGGGCGTCTTCGCGCAGAGCCCGAGGAAGACTGACCCCCGGCGCGGGCGCGGGACAGCGCCTACCAGTAGGACCATCGCTCCCAGACCATGACGTACAGGGCAAGCGTGAAGTTGGTGACCGCGTGCGCCAGAATCGCATCGCCGAGGCTGCCCTTGCGCAGATACAGCGCGCCGTAGCACAAGCCGGCCAGGCCGGCGGCGACCCAGTCGCCATGCAGGACCGCGAAAGCGGCGGTCGACACGGCCAATCCGGCGCCGCGCGCCCATGCCGGCGACAGCATGGCGCCGGCACGGCGTTCGATCAGGCGCAGCAAACCGGCCCGGAAAGCCAGTTCCTCGACCAGCGGGACGACGATCGCCGCGCCAGCCACACGCAGGAACAGCCACCCCGCCGCCCAGGCGGGCGCCACGGCGAACAGTCGGTCGCGAAACAGCATCGCTGCCTCGGCGTCCGGACGGATCAGGATGATCCAGAGGCCGAACACGAGCAGGCCAGTGAAGACTGCGAGCAGCGGACTGACGACTCTCAGCGGAGGCAGGGCGGCACGAATTTTCCAGGCCACCCAGGCAGCGACGAGGATATGCACCGGGTAAGCCCAGTAGAAGCCGCCGGTCATCAACTGGGTCAGGAACGAGGCGCCGATCAGCGCCGCCAGCGGCAGGAAAAGCAGTTCCTCGCGCTGCAAGGCGGGCGCACCGGCTTCGATGCGCGGAGGGCGCTTGAAAAATGCGTAGCGGGTAATGACGAACAGGGCCAGCGCCAGGGTCAGGATCAGTTCCACCCAGCCTGCTGTCGAATGAAAGCCCATCACCGCCACCTCGGGCGAGGCGTAGGTGCCGATAGCGACCAGGAACGCGATGCGCGCGGCGTTGAACAGCAGCAGCAGCACGATCGCCAGCGGCAGGATGACCAGCACGTTCGGGAACTTGAGCTGCGCGCGATTGATCACGAAATAGCCGGCCAGCACCAGCAGGACGATGCTGACGCCCTGGTAGCCCAGGCAGGTGGGGCCGATATCCACGGTGAAGCTCGGCGTGCCGAAATAGCTGCCGCCCGTATGCGCCACGTCGCCCATCCCCAGCAGGCGCGCGAGACGCGTCGCGATGGCGATGGTCGGGGCAAGGAAGAGCCCCGACCAGAAGCCCTCGAAATGGGACAGCAAGTTTTGCGCGAGGATGTACGCGATCACGCCGCCCGCGACGGCGCTGACACCGGGCAGGTTGCGGCGCAGTACCGCGCGCAGCCAGTCCGGCGGCAACAACAACAGCGCCGCGCTGGACGCCACGCCAAGCCAGCCCGCCGTCAGGGCCAGATAAAGCAGCACGAACACGCCATCGTCGCCCAGCAGCGCCGCCACGCGCGGAGCGGGCAGCGTCCACAGCAGGCTGCCGAGGAACACGAAGCATATGGCATTGAACAGCAGCAGCTTGCGGGACGGCCGGTAGGCCAGCAGGAGCGCACGGTTCGCCGGCTGCAACACTTCGCGCGACAGCAACATGGCCAGACTGATCACGCCGAACAGCAGTCCCTTGACCAGGTCGCGGTGCGCGACCAGCGCCGACAGGCGCGGGCTGGCGTAGGGCAGCGCCGTTTCGATCGCCAGCCAGCGGCCGAAGCGCAGCGCCACGCCCTCGGCCAGCAGCAGGAGGAGCACCCAGGCCAGTCCGCGCGCCATGCCGGGCAACCACGTCGCTTTCATCATGCCAACCCCCAGCGCAGCGCGAGCAGGCTGGCCCCCTGCGCGCCCAGCAGGCCGAGCAGCGGCCACCAGCGGTTATCGACGGCGCCCAGCGTCCAGCGGCGCAGCCGCAGCAGCAGCAGGGCGGCCCCCGCCAGGCCGAGATAGAGGCCCGCCACGCCGGCGACGAGGAGGCGATCCGGCGTCAGCTGGCCGCGCAGCAGGTAAGCCAGCAGCCCGCCCAGGGCAAGCGCCACTGCCGTCGCCAGCAGCCCGACCGCGAAGACGAAGACGCCCGCATGGGAAAACCCCGCGATGCGCTCGCGCAGCGAGAGCTGTTGCGGAAAATTCAGGATGAATTCGGTTTTGCGGCGCGACTGCACCGTGAACCAGGCCAGCGCGGCGGGAACCAGCGGCAGCAGCAACGCGAGGAAGGTCGCGGCGGCGAAGCTGCCCCACTGCGTGGCCGACCACGACTCGGTCTGCAGGGGCACGGCCGGCCTGGACCGGGCCACCGTCAAATCTTTCGCGACCGTGACGCGGGCCGCCGCGCGCAAGTCGGAGAGCAGTTGGCGTGCCGCCTCGGTACGGCGCTGCCCCAGCAGGGCCTGCGCGGCGAATTCGCCGGCCTGCTCAACGTCGATGGGGTCGGCATGGGCGGTGACGCGTTGCAGGATCACGACCGGTCCGGCTTCCTGCGGCGCCAGGACGCGCACTTCGCCATCGGCCATGCCGTCCAGCGCGGCGAGCGTCGCCGCGTCGAGCTGCTCGGGACCGCGCCAGAGTGCGCTGCGGCCCCCAACCCAGCCGCGCTCTGCCAGGCGGCGTTCGAGCCTGTCCCAGTCGGGCGTTTCCGCCGCGGCCGCGCGGATTTCCTCGAGCGCTGCGGCGGCGGCGGGCTGGAGCAGCAATTGCCGGAAACGAAACACCTGGCGCGCGCTAAATAGCACCGGCCGCTGTGCCACTACTGCATTCACCTCGCGCTGCGCGGGCGGGCGCACGCCCTGCAGGGCACGTTCGAGATGGAGCGACCCCAGCAGGCGCCGCACCGCGCGATCCATGACGGGGGCCAGCGTGCCTTCGTCCCCCGCCAAGGCTTCCTGCGCCGCCCTATGAAGAAGCTGCTCGTCGATCAAGGCATCGACGACCTTGCGGGTGACTTCCGGGGTCGGCGAGGAAATGCCCCGCCGGCGCAGCTCGCGCTCCATCGCCCCGCGCTCGACAGGTAAATCACCTGCCCGGGCGACGACAGGAGCATCCTCCCGGACGGCTTCATACACGATGTCCGCCTGCGCGCGCAGCTGCGCCGCCAGCGCCTGCAGTGCAGCGACGCGGGCATCGGCCTCGAGGCCGCGCTCGATCGCGCCACGCAGCTTGCGGGCATCGACGGGGTCGGGATAGGCGCGGATTTTTTTGACGATGGCGAGCTGGCCCGAATCGTCTTCGAGCAGCGTTCCCAGTTCGCCCTCCCCGAGTTTTTCCAGCAGGTCGAGATAGCGCGCCTCGATCTGTTCGGCTCCCTGCCAGCGCAATTCGATCACGACCGGCCAACCGTTGCGACGCGCCCATGCCCGCACGTTTTCCATTTCCTTGTGAGTGCGCAATGCCTCTTGCAAACGTGCCCGGCTCAAGCCGGCGGCCACGGGAAACTTCAGCCGCTGGTAATGATAGGTCAGGCGCTGGGAAAAATGCCGGGGATGGGAGGCGATATAGCGATCGATCTCCGGGTCGCCCGCCGGCGCCAGCCCGCGCAAGCGTGTGGCAAGGAAAGCTTCGACGCGGACCTGCCGCCGCGTGCGCGCAATCGCCTCGGCCACGTCGTCTTCCCGGTCAAGGCCTGTCTTCCGGGCCGCCTGGGCAAGCAGACGTTCATCGATCAGCGCCTGCAGTGTCCGGTCGAGCAGTTCGCGGGGCAGCGTTTCGCCGCGTCGCGGTCCAAGAGCCTCGGCGGCTGCCTGTTCCAGTTCGGCTCGGCTGAGCGACTCGCCATTGATGGTTGCGACGATGTCGGCCCAGGCCGGCTGCACCAGGAAGGCAAGCACCACGCCGACGATGAGGCGGAAGAAATTCACGGGGTTCATGTTGAAACAAAAACGCCCAGCCCGGCTGGGCGTTCCGTCATGCCATGCCGGATTACGAAAGGAGCATCAGGCAAACCTGGGCAAAGCCACGGAAAAGCGTTCACGACTCCGGAACAGCAAGAAGAGCATCGCCACCAGCAAGGCAGCCTGTGCCAGCTTACCGCCGTCGATTTCTGGAACGAGCTCTGCGCTGGTGAATGTATGGGTCAGAATTTTCGAATCAGTGGAGGTACCGCCGCTAGGCTTGTAGGTCAGCGAATAAGGAAACTCATACGTACCGGGATCCTTGTTGTCCAGCGCCGTGTAGGTGATTCCACCGACAATGAAGCGAATGCCATAGGGATTACCGGGATTCGTTACCGGGATGTTATATACGCTGAGCGACGTAAAGGAACCGGAAGTAATCCCGGCCTGAAGACCTATGTTCAAGCTGCCGGAATAAGTCGACACAGCCTGCCATGACTGGCTCGGCGCCCAGTCGTCACCGAGGATGAACCAACCGGATGACGTGATGCCGTTGTCCGTCGTGAAGGAAAAGTTGTATTGCGTATCGGCGCTGGCATACCCGGGCAGGAGGCTGCCCAACACCGTAACGAAACCGACAACGAACATGCGCAGGTATGTCATGATTTTTTCCGTAATATTTCCGGTACGCGAAATTTACTAACATATTTACCGCAACGCAAGCGTGCGCGGTACTGTTTTCGAAAAATATATTTACCTTACCCCGGCATCGCGCGCGATGCGGTCGATCCAGCCGTTGCGGTTGGTGACGGGATTCGCGCGCAGGCTCCGGACCCAGTCGTCCAAATCCGCGGGAAGTGCCTGCCGGCGCGCGAACAGCAGGGCGAGCACCAGCTTGTGCACCTGCGGATCGTGCGGGGCGTGGTAGCGGGCCTGGCGCACGGCGTGCAGGAAGCGCTCCTGCGGCGCGCCCAGCGCGTGCAGGGACAACGCCAGGCTGGCCCAGGTCCGGCCATTCACCTGCCGCAGGCGCAGCGAGGCTTCCTGGTGGCGCCGCGCATCGAGGAAAAAGCCCCGCCGCAAGGCTTCGCTGCGCCAGTACTTGCGGCCCTGCAAGGCATACAGGGCGCCGAGGTAATCATGCAACACGGGATTGTCGGCATCGACCGCGAGGGCGCGGCGCAGCTTTGCCTGCATCGCCGACCACTGGGCCATGTCCCAGCCAGCCTTGCCGGCCGCCCACAAGCCAATGCGGTAGCGCGGCTCCATCGCCAGCCAGTCTGCCACGACGAGGCGCTGGGCCGACCAGAACAGCCAGCTGCCCAGCAGCAACAGGACGACCAGCGCGGCCAGCGCCGGCGCCGGGCGCCCTGCCCCGCCGCGGGCGCCGCTCATGCGCGGCCTTCCGTGCCCGGCAACGCATCGCCGCATAACAAGGCCGGCCCCGTCAGGGTGAGGCGTGTCGCGAGGGCGTCATCGTAATGCCGGCGCATCCAGTCGCGCGCCGCGTTCAGGCACGGCCGCCGTTTCGACCCGTCATGGGCATCGCTCGCCAGCGCGGCGACCCAGTCGCGGTCGAGCATGAAGCGCGCGGCCCGTTCGACCCGGGGTCCGAAGTTGCCCAGCAGCGATCCGGCCGTCAATTGAAGCTGGCAACCGAGATCGAGCATCGGTTTGACGAGGACGGGCGCCTCGCGGATCTGGCGGTTTCTTTCCGGGTGGACGATCACCGGCCGAATGCCCTTTTCCACCAGCCAGCGCAGGAGCCGTGCCGTGCCGATCGGTATCTGTGCATCGGGCAGTTCGAGCAGCATGTTGCGCCAGCCTTCCGATTCGCCCAGGAAGGGAATCGCGTCGCGGGCCAGCAGGTCCGGCAGGTGTTCGGACAGCCGCACTTCACCGGCGCAGCCAAGGGTCAAGGGCAAACCGAGCGGTGCAGCAAGCACGCGCAACGCGTCGAGCGCAGCGGCGATGCTCCGGCGATCGTTGTCGAAGCGGCCGGGATAAACATGCGGGGTGGCGACCACATGCCTGACCCCTTCCGCCACGAACAGCCGCAGCATCATGAGCGCTTCTTCCGCGGTGGCCGGCCCGTCGTCGATGCCCGGCAGGCAATGCGTGTGAATGTCGATCACGGCGATGCTTCGCTCAGCCCGGCGACCGGGGTTCAGGCAGTCGTGCGCGCCGTGCCGTAGCTTCCGTAATAGCCCCGCTTGCCATAGCCCTTGTATTCACCGTAGTAGCGCTGGGCCTTGTCGAAATCGACCGAATTCAGGACCACCCCGAGCACGCGCGCGTCGACTCGCTGCAGCTTTTGCAGCCCCTTGCGGATGATCGGCAAGGGGGTATCGGCAGTGCGCACCACGAACACCGTCGCCGAGGCCAGGCTGGCGACGATCAGCGCGTCGCTGACCAGCTCGACTGGCGGCGTGTCGATGACGATCACTTCAAAGCGCTCCTTGAGCATGGCCAGGGTATCCGCGAACCGCTTCGATGAAAGCAGTTCCAGGGGGTTGGGCGGCAGGGTGCCGGCCGGCAGCAGGTTCAGGGTGCTGCCTTCCATCGGGTGGATGCATTCATCGATCAAGGTATCCCCGGAAACGAGATTGGCAAGCCCCTTGCAATCAGCTGGCAGGCCGAAACTTTTGGCCAGCCCCGGGCGACGCATGTCCGCCTCGACCAGCAGCGTCGATTTGTTCTGGGAGAGCGCCAGGGCAATATTGCTCGCGAAGGTCGACTTGCCCTCGGACGGCAGGCTGGATGTCACCGCGAAAACACGGATCGGGTCATCCAGCGCCGATAACAGCAACCCGGTGCGCGCGGTGCGTACCGCCTCGGCGAAGATGGAGCCCGATTGCTCCTGGTAAATGGCCAGCGTGGCATGGCCCGGTTCCGCGGCGAGGAGCGGCAGCGAGGCCAGCGCCGGCAGGTGCAGGCGGTTTTCGAGATCGTCGGCGCCCTTGATGCTGTTGTCCAGCGCATCGAGCAGCAACGCCCCGACCAAGCCGATGAACAGGCCGATGAACAGGGCGGCGAGAATCATCTTGGGCTTGTTCGGCTTGACCGGCGCATACACGGGAATTGCCGCGTCGATCACGCGGGCGACCACCTTATCGAGATCGGAGGCGATATCGATCTGCTTGGCGCGCGTCATGAACATGTCGAACATCTCGCGGTTGGTCTGGACCTCCCGCTCGAGCAGGCCGAGCTGGAACTCCACCTTGTTCACGCCCTGCGCCTTGTTGCGCTCGACGGCGGTGACGCGTTCGAGCGCGCCGAGGGTCTCGCGCGCGTTTTCGTATTCGCGCGCGAGGCTGGAGACGGCGAGGGACATCTTGCCCTTGAGGTTCGCCCGCGCTTCGGCAAGTTCCGCTTCGGCCTGGACGATGATCGGATGCTCGAAGCCGTATTTCTGCGACAACTGGGCCAGTTTGGATTTCACCGCGGTAACGCGCGCGTTGGCATCGGCGACCTCGGTCCGGTTCATGATCCAGGGCACGCTGCTGTAGTCGCCATCCCGGACGGTTTGCACCTGCCGGTAGATGCTCTCGACCTCGGTGAGCTTGACGCGCGCGGAGATGATCTGGGGCATGAGTCCTTCCATCTGGGTGGTGCTGACCGCCTCGGCCTTGCCGCGCACATTGACCAGGTTGTTCTGCTCGCGATAGCTCTGCAAGGCACGCTCGGCCCGGGCCAGATTCTGCTGGAGGTCGGCGGCGCGTTCCTGCAGCCAGGCATTGAAGCCGCGCGAAGCCTGAAAGCGGGCCTCGCGATCGACCTCGACGTACACGCGCACCCAGTTGTTCAGGATCACCGGCGCAAGGTCGGGGTCGGCAGTCTCGAAGCTGAGGCGAACCAGGCGGCTTCCCGGCGGGACTTCGGTGCTGGCCCGGCCCAGGAACGCCCCATAGACCGCTTCGGCGAGCCGGTCGTCGGTCCAGTCGACGGGTGGCGCCGTCGGGATCCCGAGCCATTCCCTAACCTGGGCTTCCCATGCCGGCGGCGGCTTGCGCGGATCGAACTCGGCACGTTCCCATAGCCGCATGCCGCGAATCGCCTGCATCACCACATTGCGCGACTTGAGCACCTCGATCTGGGTCTGCACGTTGTCGCCATAGGGACTGTCGAGCATGAAACCGTCATCCTTGCGCGCGACCGCCTGCTTGCTCGGATCGATCAGCAGGGTGGTCGTCGACCGATAGAGCGGCGGCATGGAGTTGGCGATCGCGGCGCCCAGCAGGGTAACCACCGCGGCAAGCAGCAGGATCGCCCACAGGCGCTTGCGGATGGCGCGCCAGTAGACGATCAGGTCGCCATCGCCGGCGGGGGCGGGACGAAACGGATCCTCATCGGCGGGAAAGGCGGGGAGCGAGTCTTTCATGATAACGGTGGCACCTGGAAATGATGCGCCGGGACCCGGCGCAGGAATCAGAAAAAGCTTTCCTCGATGGTGATGACGTCGCCAGGCATCACGGTGCTGGCGAATTCAACCCGCTCCAGCGACTGGGACGGGTCGCCGGCCCGGATGACGAACATCTTGCGCAGGGAGGCGCGCTCCAGCAATCCGCCGGCGAGCGATACTGCCTTGCGCAAGGTGAGGCCAGGCTGGAAGGGATAAGCACCGGGCGACCTGACCATGCCGTTGATGAAGAACGGCCGGTATTGCTCGATCGAGACCGACACGATGGGATTGACCAGGATGCGCCCGCGCAGGCGCTCGACCACGAGCCGCTCGACTTCGCCGAGCCTGAGACCGGAGACGCTGAGTTCGCCGATCGTCGGCAGGAAAATCGTGCCGGAATCGGTCAGGCGCACGCCGGGCTGGCTCAGGTCTGGTTCACCGAAGACGCGAATCGACAGTACGTCGCCGCTGGCGAGTCGATAGGTGGAAACGAAACGCGCGATCTCTTGCTGCTCCTGGGCTGAGGCGACGATGGAAGGGTCTGACTCCGGGGGCGGAGCCAACACCGGCGCCGGCCCCGCGCAGGACATCAGGACCAGACCAGCCGCGCAGGCGCACACGATCCGGCAAACCCGCTGCCATGAGAGGTAAACACGATCATGCAGTTTCATCAATCTCTACCCAAAGTTGCCCGCCGGCCTAAAACTTTACCTCGACCACCGCCATGGTCCGCTGCTGGACATAATCGAAGTCGGGATCATTGGAGTCGCGCCGGCCCTGGTTGAATTCTAGGCCCAGGCTCATCCAGCGCCTGAAGTCATAATATACCCCAAATTGGTATATGTTTACCCTGTCCTTGCGCTGCGTGGCCCCGGTTTCGTCGTAGTCCGAGCGCAACTGGCTCCAGCCCAGCACCGAGCGCAGATAGGATTTCCAGTCGTGCGTCCATTTGACGCCATAGGCGGTGGTCAGGACATAGTTGGTCTGGATCAGCGACGACACCGGATCGGTCACCCCGCGCGAAGTGGTGAAATCGAAACGGGAATACGTGAGCGGCTTCCAGTTGATCGCCGCTTCCCAGGACAGGCCGCTGAAGCCCGAGCGGAATTCGCGATAATCGCGCACGGTGCGGCCGACCCGGAGGGAACCCGAAGTGGCGGCGGTCGCGGTCCAGTTCGCGCCGATCAGGTAACGCCGCTCGGTGCTGTCCAGGCCGGCATCCGCGGCGCGGTAATCGTAGTTCGCATCGCGCAGTTCGAAAACCAGTTGGGTCTTGGGCATGATGCGATACAGGAAGCGGAAGCCGAGTTCACGGGAATCCACATCGGCGGTGCGCGTCGAGTCGCGGTTGTTCCGGTATTGCTTGGCGTTCTGGAAGGCATCGACCTCGATCCGGCCGCGCGCACCCTCGGCGCCGTAGCGATAAGTGCCGCCGATGCGCCACTGGGTGAAATGATCGGGTTCGCGATCGGCGCTGACCGTGCCGCCGACACGGTCGCGGTCGGTCGAGCCGCGCTGGTCGTGGCCATCCTGGTAGATCGCCTGCCAGCTGAGCGCGTGGCGCGCGGTGAAGAAGTTATTGCCCTGCAAGGTCAACTGGTGATTGTCGACGTTGTCGATGGAACTGGACTGGTAGCGATTGTAGGTGCCGTCGTAACCCAGCAGGTAGCGGTCGCCGTCCTGCTCGTAGTCGGCCAGCAGGCCGGCGCGCAGAACCCGCGTCGTCGAGCCGGTCGGGTTGCGGGGCGCCAGCGTGATGTTGTCGTCATGGCCGAAGCGCAGGGCCGCGGAAGGATAGAAGACCACGCTGCCGAACTTGAGCGGGTTGCCGTGTTCGCCGTCCCTGCCGGCGGGCACGGCAGCAGCGGGTTCCTGCTGGGCGCAAGCGGCGCCCACGCCCAGCAAACAGAGGCCGATCACGGCAAGATTTTTGTCAAACATGGCAAGCACCTGAAGTCATGGGGGAATGGCGAAAGCACGGTGCGTGGCACGAACGCTGCCCGACACCCTGCGTCCGCAACACGAAGGCGATCCCCAGCAACACGACGAAAGTCAGCGCATTCGCGGGGATCTGGAAATGGAAATCGACGGTCGACTGCAGCAGGACCGCCGGAATCGCCAGAATCAGGCCGAAGGCCAGCCCGGCGTCGAGCGGCGCATGGGGCGCGCGGCGGACCTGCACGGCACGCCTGAGGGCGGCGACTACCAGCACGGACAGCAGGGCCGTGCCGACGAGGCCGGTTTCAGCCGCGAACTGGACGGGGTCATTGTGGGCGTGATCGTAGTACTGCCGAATCTCGGGCCCGCCGAAGCGCGGGAAAGCAACATGGAAGGTGCCGGCGCCGAAGCCGAACAGCGGCCGTTCGGCCACCATGGCCAGGGCATGCAGGGCCGGGCCGCTGCGATCCTCGAGGCTTTCCTCGGCCGGGCTGTCGAGGCGGACGATCGCCGTCTCGTTGAGGCGGACGATCGCCGTCTCGTTGAGGCGCTCGGCGACGCGGTCGAACCCGATCCACTGGCCGACCACGGCGACATCGATGGCGACGATGCTCAGCAGCAGCCAAAGTCCCCTGCGGCTCAGCCGCCCGGCCCGGTAGAGGAGTGGCACGCCGAGCGCCACGATCGCCAGCAGCAGGGCGACATTGCCCATGCGCGACTTCGTCAGCACCAGCGCGATGACCATCAGAACCAGGATCAGGCGCAGGCGCATCGCCGGCGATAGCACGAAGCTCAGCAATGCGGCCGTGCGCTGTCGCCATCCGCGCATGGGCGCCATGCCGCCCTCGACCCCGGCGAGCAGCAGGCCGATGCCCAGGGCCAGTGTCATCATCAGGTAGTTGGCCAGGCTGTTGTGATAACTGAAGCTGCCGAAAGCGCGCAGGGCATGATCGATCTCGAAATAGAACAGGCTGGTTTTGGCGTGCGCGGCATGCAGCATGATGGCCAGCAATGCCTGCGCCACCCCGGAAAACACCAGCGCCAGTGCCAGCAGGCGCAGGCGGCGCCCGCTGGTGACCAGCAGCAGCACCAGCAGCAGGGCGCTGGCATGGACCGTGGCCAACACCAGGTGCTGGCGGGTATGGTGGGGGTCGACGCTGGAGACGCCGGACCAGGGGGCGACCAGTTGGAATTGCAGCAGCAGCAGGAAGGCCGCGAGCGCCGCGACGGCGGGCCAGCCGCGGGTCAGGGCGGGCAGTGGCGAACGCTTCAGATAGAGCCCGACAATGGCGAATGCACCGAGCAGCCCACCCAGCAGGCCGGCCAGCAAGCCAATGGCCCAGACCCGGTTGCTGCCCAGCGGCAGTGGCGCCCAGATCAGCAGGACAAGAAAGGTATAGAAAAGCCACCGGTCGAACCGGACGGCCCAAACAGGCTGCGTCAATTTCGCGTCGATCCCCCGCCGCCCCCCATGATCGGCGGGGTGACGATCGGTGGCACCGGCGCCACGGGTTCCAGGACAGGCTGGGGGGCCGGTGCCGCGGGTTCAGGGGTGGGTTCGGGAACCGGTACGGGAGCCGCGGGCGGCAGCGGCTCCGCCGGGGGCGTTTCAGGCGCCGGCGCCGGTTCCGTTGCAGCGGGCGTCTCCGCGGGCTGGACTGGCTCGGTCGCCGCCGGGGTCGGGGCGGGTTCGGTTTTCGGCGTGGGGGTGACGGCCTCGATCGCCTTGGTTTCAGTTTCGCTCGCGCCGACCGAAACGGCCGCCTTCACCGCGGGGGCGACGACCGGATCGGAGACCACGATGACCGCGGCGGCGGCCACATCGCGTGCTACCCCCTCATTGACGAGGACGACCGCGACCGTGACGGGATCGATTTTCTGGCTGGCCAGCACAGCGGCGACCAGCTCAGGTTTGTAGCCCAATTCGAGCGCCGATGACACCACCTCGTCGAGCGGGAACCCTTCGACGGTAAAGCGCTCGATGAACGCCTGCACCTCGCTGTACGAAGCCTCGTCAGTCGTTCCGCCCGCCTGATTTTGCGCGACGACGAATGCAGCCGCGACGAGGCCGATGACGCAGGCCAAGGCAAGCAGCGCGCCACGCAAGGAAAAACGAGGCCGCCAAAAAGCCATTGGCCAGCAACACCAGCGCAGCGGAGGTAATGTTTGCACGATCACGACGCCCATGAGGTAATTATGGCACATTACCACAATATGTTTACCATTTTCATTGCCTGCGTGAAAACCCGGCGATGGCCCTCGCGTAAACCTGCCGGATGCCGGCCACCTTGGCCTCCCAATCGTATTCGCGTGCGACCTTGCGACGCGCCGCCTCACCCAGCCGATGCGCCAGTCCGGGATCGTTCGCAAGCCGCGCCATGGCGGCCGCGAACCCTTCCACCAGATCGACGCGCGAAGTTGGCGGGATCAGGAGTCCGCAGTCGGCGTCCAGATAATCCGCCGGGCCGCCCCATTGCGTGGCAATCACCGGCAGGGCCATGGCCATGGCCTCGAGCACGACCGCGCCGCCGCACTCGAGCAGGCTGGGCAGCACCAGCGCGTCGCTCTGCCGCAATTGCCGGGCGCACTCGGCCTGCGGCAGGTAGCCGTGAAAGCAGACGCAACCGGGCACCCCGGGCCGGGCCGAGAGCATTTCGAGCCGCGCCGCCAATGCCTTGAGCCGGCGGCATTCTGGACCCGCGCCGATAATCGACAGGCTGAGCGGCATGACCGCGCGTCCGCGCGCCCGCATGAAAGCCTGCAGCAGCAGGTCGACACCCTTCCAGTCGATGAGCCGCCCCATGAAGACGAAGCGCACGCACTTGCCCGGGCCCGAGGGCGCAGGCGACCCGGGGCGCCAAACATCGAAATCGACGCCGTTTTCAGCAAGTTCGATGACCTCGCCGCGCGTTGCCGCCGGCAGCGCCGCGCGCGTGCGGGCGTTGGCGACCAGCAGGATGGCGGCCTCGCGCTTGCCGGGAAGCCAGCCGTTGAGCTGATCCGTGAGCGCGCGACCGGCGCGGATCAGCCAATCGACCACCCCGCTCTGGCGCCGGGCAAACGCAGGCGGGAAATCCATGCCGCCGTTCATCGGCCCGATCACCACCGGAACGCCAAGACGGCGCAACAGGCTGGGCTCACGCGGCGAAACCGGCATGGGCTGATGCACCACGTCGATAGCGGCTTCGGCGATGAGCGCGCGCAGCATGGGCAAGGCGCGGACCTGCGTGACCAGGCGCGAGAGGAAACCCGTGGTGAAGACCGCCAACCGCGTCGGCAGCAGTTGGCCAAGCCGGTAAAGGATGACTTGCAGCAAGCTGTCCTCCACCCAGCGGAGCGTCGGCCCCGCATCGGGAAACAGCGCTTCCAGTTCGTCGCGGGCGCGCGCATGACAGACCAGCCAGACCGGAACCCCCTGCTTGCGCAGTACCCGGAAGTAATGCACGGCCAAGCCCGCTTCGCCGGCGGCGCGCAGGGATGCCTGCTCGGCAAAGATGAGGACGCAGGGGGGAGGCGGCATCAGTTGATCCGGTTCGATCACCCCGCCATCATACAAAAGTAACTTTACCTTTTGCGCAATGGAATATCGGGCGCCGTCACGGGACGCGCGAACAGTCGGTTTACCAGCACGACGGTTCGCGCGGCCTTGTCGCCAAGCGCACGTCAAGTCACCACGGGCATGCGGGACAAGCGCCAGGACTGCGCGTCGCGCAGGGCCCGCAACGCCTTGTAGAGTTCATTGTCGAGCGCCGACTGGTAGCGCGAAAGAATCTCCGGCGCGGCCGGCAAAGCACGGCTTTCGCGGTAGAGCTGCAACATGCGGCGCACCTCGAAACCGGCCAGCTTGTCCTGGTACTGGCGGATGAAATTGCCGAGGAGTTCGCGCAGCGAACTGAAATGCCTGGCGAGGTAAGCCGCCGGCCCCTGCGCCCCGGCAAAACCGCATATCACTTCGTAAGGCAGGGGAAACTTTTCCTCGAGCTGCGCAAGGTCGACGATTCCCGAGTCGAATGCAGCCTGAAAGATGGCGAGTTCTTCCAGCACGTCGTCGGGCGCATAGTCGGGAATGTCTTCGGGCCGCTCGGCCACCACCGACCTGACCAGCTTGTCGTTCCAGTCGCGACCGAGATAGGGTGCCACGTGGGAGGCCGCCATGTCGCTGTGGTCGAGATTGCCGAGGGTTATCTGGGCCGACTCGGCCCGCACCAGGCGGCGCTGCCGCCAGATCGCCACGGCTACCCGTTCCACCAGCGTCATCTCGACGAGGCCAACGGGTTCGAGTTCCTGCATCATCCGGGCCAGCAAGGTGTCGAAATCTTCCTGCCGCTCGCCCGCGACGATCAGGTGACGACTGAGCATGCCGTGTTGCAACGCATTGCCGCTCACCCGGGATTTTCCTTCGGCCGTTTTGGGACCGGTACTCTTCAGGGCATTGGCGCGGTTGCTCTTTTGTTTGGTCGCGGAGGTCATCGGGTTGGGTTTGTTTGGTAGTTTGCTCAGATTCGCGCTATTCAGGCATGACAGGGAAATCCCAGATCACCTCTATGGCCTGTACTGACTCCGCATCATCGCAGCCCAAAAACCCGCTGATGATGCCGTGACGTGTGCGTTATCGTGATAAAGAGGTTTACCGTTCTCCGCAACCTTGCAAGTACCGGATGCACACAGGGCTGCCGAAGGGGAAAATGTCTGCTTGATCAGGTGACTGTTCGCATCCAGCAACCAAAAGAAGAAATCAAACTCGGCAAGATATTCTTCCTTGCGAAATTCGATGTCAGCAGGCATGCCAGCGATTTGCGCTTTCGCCAATTCGACGGGTACGTTGCCACGCCCACCCGGAACCGGTTCCCAGACGTATACCTGCTTACCAAGCTGGTGAGGGTTTTCAATCGACGCCCGGAAACGGTTCTCGAATACCTTTAACGATTCTTCACGCGATACCAGATTGTTGATATGAGTTGATACCCCTCCTTCGATAGGCTGGCGCCAGCAAGACACCATCAGGACACGGCGGATCGATTGCTGCTGCGCAAGAAAGCTGGCAATAGCGTCATTGAATGCGAGGCAAAGCCCTTTATCCTTGAACACATGTATACCCGTAACAGGCATGCAGGAATTGCGGAACATGAACAATCCGGACTTCCCCTGCCCGGCTAGCCACTCATCGAAAGCACCGAATGCGGCGGCGGCATGTGAATCGCCGAAGATCAGCCACTCGGGGTCAGCATCCCTTGCCCCCATGCGACAAAAATCCTCACGGGACGCCAATCGCTGGCCGCGGTATTCGCACTCAGGCACCTGCGTCCGATCTTTGACGAAGCTGGCCAAATGCATGGCCTGTTCTTGAAACCGTTGTGGAAAACCGGCCGCGTGCAGGGTAACCGCCACCAGACCCACGGTGACCACAATCCCCGCCCCGTAAGCGCTAGCAATCGACGACCCGGATAAGCGCAATCGGCCACTGCGAACCGGTTGCTCTATCAGGTGGTAGATCATCAACGCCAGCACAATCGATGCCAGAAACATCGTGAGGCGAACCGGGGTTGTGTAATCATCACCCAGAGCTTGACGCGCAAAGACATGTATCGGCCAATGCACAAGATAAAGGGGGTAGGAAATCCTGCCGATATAAACGATGGGCGACAGGCTCAACAAGCTAGAAGTTGCCGTATGCTGCCGCCCCCCCCCAACAATAACAAGCGCTGCACCGACCACCGGCAGCAGCGCGAATGTACCGGGAAATGCCATTTCTCGGGAGTACGCCACAACACCCGCAATAATGAGTGCCATGCCAAGCTTGCCGAGCATGTCATCACCGCGGCGCGAACGCGAAAAATGGGTCGCCACATAGTAGCCAAGGCTGCCAGCAAGCAACTCCCATGCACGTGTAGGCAACAGATAGAAAGTTGCCTCGGGCTTGCTTGAAACGAAATAGAGATTCAGTGCAAACGAAGCCGCGCACCCCATCGATAGAATCAACCAAATCCTTGTCCGACAATGACGGTGCAACAGATACATAATTATTAACCCGGCCCTTAAATAGGCTGTTTGCTGTATGATTTCCGCATGGAAAAGATTGATGCGCGTAAGCTGGGTTATGAGGGGCGAGATACGC
>NZ_JCANUT010000054.1:0-25405 GCF_059569095.1 Propionivibrio pelophilus DSM 12018
CGCCAAAGGTGTCATGCGAGGGCGTGCCATGCGGGAGCTCAAGAAAGCTCTTGAGCCAGGCCTCTTCGTCTTCGCACCAGTCGGCGACTTCGACCCAGTCATCCGCACCACACAATACAGCGCAGATCGCCATCACCAGAATCTCGCTCAGGCCATAGCGTTTGGCTGGCCCGCGACGCGGGTCTTTCAGGCGGGAAAAGATCGACAGCAGGGTCATCGTTACGCTCGAAAAATACGAGAGTAGACGATATTTCTTCAGTGTTTACAATAGGTTGTTGTATCTGTCTGATCGTAAACGACTTTTTCTGCGGGTTTACGACATTTGCGTAAGCGATTGCCGTGATCTGCGTCGGGATGTCGGAGTATTCGCGGAAAATTACTGTTTGGTAAAAAAACCATTTTCCGTTGTCATGAGTGCGTGGCAAAATCTCGCCTTCCGTAGAACGAGTCGTAATTTCTTGTGCCGCTTTCTTCCGGCCCCTTGTCTGGCACCACAACCGCGCTTGCCAGTCGAGAAACGCCTTGAGTTTCTTGGGATCCGTAATGAATGGTTGAACGATCTGTCATGCCCATTACCTACACACTCCACCACCACGGTGCCGTCAATGGTGTCACCGGCTCGTGCCATCAGCTTCTGCTGCCCGATGGTCGCTCCATTCTGGTGGATTGCGGCCTCTTCCAGGGGGCGGAAACCTCTGCCGACGGCGGCGCAGCCGGGCAGCCGGACATCGGCTTTCCCGTGGCGGACATCCAGGCGCTGGTGCTCACCCATGTCCATATCGACCACGTGGGGCGTATCCCCCATCTGCTGGCGGCCGGTTTCCGTGGCCCCATCCTTTGCAGCCAGTCTTCGGCGATTCTGCTCCCGCTGGTGCTGGAAGACGCCCTGAAGGTCGGCTTCACCCGGGACGAGTCCCTGATCCGCCGCTTTCTGGGTGAGATCCGAAAGCAGCTGGTGCCTTTGCCTTACCAGGAGTGGCATACGGTGATCGACGGCGCCACCCGCTTACGGGTCAAGCTCGCCCCGGCCGGACACATTCTCGGCTCCGCCTATGTGCAAGTGGCTCTTGAAAACGGGAAGGCCCGGGAGCGCGTTGTCTTCTCCGGCGACCTGGGAGCGCCCTACACACCGCTCCTGCCCGCGCCCCGGGCGCCTTACGGAGCCGACACCCTCGTGCTTGAAAGCACCTACGGCGATCGCCTTCACCCAAACCGTAAGGATCGACGACAGCGCCTGCAGGCCTTGGTCGAACGCGCCCTGGCCAACAAGGGCAGCCTGCTGATCCCGGCCTTCAGCATCGGGCGTACGCAGGAACTGCTTTACGAACTGGAAGAAATCATCCACTGCCAGCGTACTTGCCATGTCGCCGCCGGCATCGCTTGGGAAGATATCGACATCGTCGTGGATTCCCCGCTGGCGGCTGAATTCACCGCCGGCTACCGGGAACTGCGCGACCACTGGGACCGTGAGGCGAGGCGCAAGGTGACGGCCGGGCGCCACCCCCTGGCCTTCGACCAGATGCTCACCATCGGTGATCATGCCACCCACCTGCAAACGGTGGGGTACTTGGCGCGAACCGCTCGCCCGGCAATAGTCATCGCCGCCAGCGGCATGTGCAGCGGCGGGCGCATCGTCAATTACCTGAAAGCCATGCTGGAAGACCCGCGCCACGACGTGGTGTTTGTCGGCTACCAGGCCGCCGGCACGCCGGGGCGGGATATCCAGCAATACGGCCCCCGCGGTGGCTGGGTGGAACTGGACGGCCAGCGCTACACCATCCGCGCCGGCGTCCATTCGCTGGGCGGCTATTCTGCCCACGCCGACCAGCAGGATCTACTCAATTTCGTCGGCCGCATGCGCGACAAACCGCGGCAGGTCCGTCTGGTGCATGGGGACGAGGGCGCCAAGGCGGCACTGGCGGCGGCCATCCGGCAGCAGCATCCGGGTATTGAGGTGGTGGTGCCTTGAGGTACGCTTCTCGTAAGGCTTTTCGTGCTTTACGATCACTATTGATTCGGCAAGGTAATGTTTGAATTTGTCACCCCAGCGAAGGCCGGGGTCCAGGTCGTTGAATTTTCTGGATACCGGCCTGCGCCGGTATGACGAGGTCTTTATGCTTCATTGTTCCGAAGAAATATTAATCATGGAGATGCAATGACCATTCTTGTTACTGGCGGCGCGGGTTTCATCGGCTGCAATTTCATTCTCGACTGGCTGGCGGAGCGTGACGAGCCCGTTATCAACCTCGACAAACTGACCTATGCCGGCAACCCGGAAAGCCTGTTCAGCTTGCATGGCGATCCCCGATATGCGTTCGTCCAGGGCGATATTGGCGACAAGGATCTGATCAGCAGTTTGTTGGCGAAACATAAGCCGAGCACAATCGTGAATTTCGCTGCCGAGAGCCACGTCGACCGATCCATCCACGGCCCCGGCGAATTCATCCAGACCAACATCGTCGGCACCTTCACTCTGCTCGAATGCACCCGCGCCTATTTCGCCTCGCTTGGCGAAACGGAGAAGGCGGCGTTCCGTTTCCTGCACGTGTCGACCGACGAGGTGTACGGTTCGCTTAAGGCCGACGATCCCGCCTTTGCCGAGACTAATCGCTACGAGCCCAACAGCCCGTATTCGGCGTCGAAGGCGGCCTCCGACCATCTGGTTCGCGCCTATCACCACACCTACGGTTTGCCGGTACTGACCACCAATTGCTCGAACAACTACGGGCCGTACCAGTTCCCGGAAAAGCTCATCCCGCTGATGATTGTAAATGCCCTGGCCGGCAAGAATCTGCCGATCTATGGTGACGGGATGCAGATTCGTGACTGGCTTTACGTGAGCGATCACTGCGCGGCCATCCGGCGCGTTCTCGATGCAGGGTGCGTCGGCGAGACCTACAACGTCGGTGGCTGGAACGAAAAACCGAACCTGGAGATCGTGCGTGCCATCGTCGCGTTGCTTGACGAACTTCGTCCGCGGAGTGATGGCAAGTCCTATGGCGAGCAGATCACCTATGTCACCGACCGGCCCGGGCACGACCGGCGTTACGCGATTGACGCCAGCAAGATCGAGCGCGAACTCGGCTGGCGACCGGCCGAAACCTTCGTCACCGGTATCCGCAAGACCGTGGCCTGGTATCTCGATCATCCGGAATGGATCGCCCATATCCTGTCAGGGGCGTATCGCGACTGGGTGGAAAAAAACTACGCGGACCGGCATTGATGAAGATCCTCCTGTTTGGCAGGAATGGCCAGGTGGGCTGGGAGTTGCAGCGCAGCCTGGCCCCGTTGGGGGAGGTCGTTGCACTGGGGCACGGCGGTGAGGCTGGCCTTTGTGGCGATTTAACCGACCTTTCAGGTCTTGCGGATACGGTGCAACGCGTCGCGCCGGACGTCATCGTTAACGCGGCGGCTTACACGGCGGTAGACAAGGCTGAGTCCGAACCGGAACTGGCGCGCGTGATCAATGCACTGGCGCCGGGAGTGCTTTCCGACGAGGCAGAAAAAATCGGTGCGTGGCTTGTCCATTATTCGACCGATTACGTCTTCGACGGCAGCGGAACTTCCTCGCGAGATGAGGCGGCCTTGACCGGGCCTCTCAGTATTTATGGCCAAACCAAGCTCGAAGGAGAGCTGGCCGTCGCTCGCTGGGCGAAGCATCTGATATTTCGCACCAGTTGGGTCTACGCAGCACGCGGCGGCAATTTCGCCAAAACCATGCTGCGTCTGGCGGCCGAGCGTGACCAGTTGCGGGTTATCGACGATCAGATCGGTGCGCCGACTGGCGCGGAGTTGATAGCTGACGTGACGGCGCACGCGATCCGCTCTGTGTTGGAGCTCCCCGAATTAGCGGGCATCTATCATCTGGCGGCTGCGGGCCAGACCAGTTGGCATGCCTACGCGCGCTTTGTCATCGAGCAGGCGCTTGCAGCCGGGCAGAGTATTCGCGTGCAGCCGGAACAAATCGAGCCGATACCCACCACCGCCTACCCGACACCGGCACGACGCCCGCTCAATTCGCGACTATCCACCGACAAGTTGCGGGCAGCGTTCGGCTTGTATCTGCCGGACTGGCGTGTTGGCATTCAGCGCATGCTTGAGGAAGTGCTGTGCAGTCGATGAGACGAGCGAAGCGCTATGGAAGTGCTGATTTAGCGAAGATTCGTCATCCCGGCGTAGGCCGGAATCCAGCCTTTCGGAGCACCCACTGGATCCCGGCCTACGCCGGGATGACGGAGTAGTAGTGATGTGTGCATACGGTAGCTCCCTTGAAGGGGGATGCGCTGATGTCCGCAGCATTAGGGAAGTGCTGAAATATTCGTCACCCCGGCGAAGGCCGGGGTCCAGTTCGTTGCGTTTTCTGGATTCCGGCCTTCGCCGGAGTGACGAATCTTCAATAAATCAGCACGTCCTTAGTGCGATTTCCTTTCTCTGGACGCGTTGGCTGGTGGCAATGTTGTTTGCGTCTGTATTCTGCGCGTGGGCGGACGAAGCTCCTCGTCTCCTGCTGGCGAAGGACATCAGCCGCGATGTTGACGTCACGCGCTACCTCGTCAGCGAAAAGCTCGACGGTGTGCGGGCCTTCTGGGATGGCACGACGCTGAAAACAAGAGCCGGCAACATCATCAAGGCGCCGTCCTGGTTCCTCAATCGTTTTCCTCCTGTTCCGCTCGATGGCGAGTTGTGGTCCGGGCGCGGCACCTTTGAGCGCCTCTCCGGCATCGTGCGAAAGGACAATACCGTCGATGCTGAATGGCGAGAGGTGCGTTACATGCTTTTCGAGCTGCCGGAAGCGCCGGGCACTTTTCGCGAGCGGGTGACAGCGCTGCGGGCTGTCGTCGCGCAGGTTGCCGTGCCTTGGTTGCAGGCAGTCGAGCAGTTCGAGGTCAGCAGTCGCAAGGAGTTGGATCAGCGACTGGCGAGCGTCGTGCGCGCTGGCGGTGAGGGCCTGATGTTGCATCGAGCGGATGCGCTGTATTCGGCAGGCCGCAGCGATGACCTGCTGAAAGTGAAACCGCTCCACGACGCCGAAGCGACCGTGATTGGCTACGTCCCCGGAAAGGGGAAATACCAGGGCATGACCGGCGCTTTACGCGTAAGAATGGAAAACGGCATCGAGTTTCGTCTCGGTAGCGGGCTAAGTGACGCGCTTCGCCGCAATCCACCGCCAATCGGTACAATCATCACCTTTCGCTACCGGGAGTTGACTGATCGCGGCGTTCCCCGCTTCGCCAGTTATTTCCGGGTACGGAGTTTGTAGAAAGAAAGGATGCGGTTCCCGCTTGCTGGTCAGTCATGCCGAAACTCGAGGATAGCCACGTCATTCCGGCGAAAGCCGGAATCCATTGGTGCACCACTGGATTCCGGGTCAAGCCCGGAATGGCGGATTCTGTTAGGTGTTTGAATCAACGTGACTGAGTGCCAAGTGGCGATGCCGTTATAGTTCGGGAGAACCTCAATGACAATACGCAAAGGCATCATCCTCGCCGGCGGTTCCGGCACACGACTATATCCCGCCACACAGGTCGTGTCGAAGCAATTACTGCCGATTTTCGACAAGCCGATGATCTACTATCCGCTCAGCACCTTGCTGTTGGCGGGAATACGCGACATTCTCGTGATATCCACGCCGCAGGACACGCCGCGCTTCGAGCAACTGCTCGGTGACGGCAGCCAGTGGGGGATTACGCTGAGCTACGCCGTGCAGCCGTCGCCCGATGGCTTGGCGCAAGCCTTCCTCATCGGCGAGTCCTTTATCGGCCATAGCCCTTCCGCGCTCGTCCTTGGCGACAACATTTTCTACGGCCACGATTTCGCGACCTTGCTGCGAAGGGCTTCGCAGAAGGAATCCGGCGCCACGGTGTTCGCTTATGCCGTGAACGATCCGGAGCGTTATGGCGTCGTCGAATTCGACGAGCACTGGCGGGCGATTAGCCTGGAAGAAAAGCCCAAGGCCCCCAAATCCCGCTATGCCGTGACCGGCCTGTATTTTTACGATCAGCAGGTCGTGGATCTCGCGAAAATGATCAAGCCCTCTGCACGCGGCGAGCTGGAGATTACCGATCTCAATCGGCTGTATCTTGAACGTGGTGAACTGAGCGTTGAAACCATGGGCCGCGGTTACGCGTGGCTCGATACCGGAACGCACGAGTCGATGCTCGAGGCCAGCCAGTTCATCAGCACCATCGAAAGCCGGCAGGGGCTGAAGGTGGCATGCCCGGAAGAGATCGCCTGGCGCAATGGCTGGATCGACGACGCGCAACTCGAAAAGATGGCAGCGCTGCTCGCCAAATCCGGGTACGGCAAATACCTGCAAGGGTTGCTCAAGGAGAAGGTGTTCGTATGAAGGCGACGCGGCTGGCGATACCGGATGTCGTGCTTTTTGAGCCAAGGGTGTTTGGCGACGAGCGCGGGTTCTTCTACGAGAGTTTCAATGAACAGCTGTTTCTTGAACTGACGGGCGCGGATGTCCGTTTCGTTCAGGACAACCATTCCCGCAGTGCGCGAAATGTCCTTCGTGGCCTGCACTACCAGTTGCCGCCAAAGGCGCAGGGGAAGTTAGTGCGTGTTGTGGTCGGCGAAGTCTTCGATGTGGCTGTCGATATCCGCCGGGAGTCGCCGACATTCGGTAAGTGGGTCGGCGAGATTCTTTCCGCCGACAACAAACGGCAGCTCTGGATTCCGCCGGGGTTCGCGCATGGCTTTCTGGTCTTGAGCGAAGTCGCCGAGTTTCTCTACAAGACGACTGATTACTACGCGCCGCAGCTTGAGCGCTGCATCCGCTGGGATGATCCCGAGTTGGCGATCAATTGGCCGTTGCTAGGCGCGCCCGTGCTCTCTGAAAAGGATCTTGCGGGTGATTTTTTCGGAGTCGCGCACGCCGTTTGAAGTGGGTGAAATTGGCGCGGGGGGGGGGGGGCTGTCGCAAAAAAACAATGAATATGTCGTTTCCGAGCCATGTTAAGGCATGCTAAAATCCCGCGCTTTCCTTTTTAGGGCAAGCACTTACCCTCGGTGCGACGGCAATAAACATGAAACTGATTCCGACGATTCTCTGTGGTGGCGCGGGTTCCCGGCTGTGGCCGGTTTCGCGGGAAATGCATCCGAAACCCTTCATTCGCTTGGCCGACGGGCAAAGCCTGTTGCAGAAGGCGTGGCTGCGCGGCGCAATACTCCCCGGTTGCGTTGAAGTGATGACAGTGACGAACCGTGAGTTGTTCTTCAAGACGCAGGACGACTATCACGAGATTGGCGAAGCCTCCAAAATCGACTTGCCCAACAGTTTTGTCCTCGAACCGTTCGGGCGCAATACCGCCCCGGCCATCGCCGCGGCAGCCTTGGCCATTGCTGAAAAGCATGGCCCAGATGCGCTGATGCTGGTGCTGGCCGCCGATCACCTGATCGCCGATCAGGCGGCCTTCGCCCAAGCTGTTGAACGGGCGGCTGCGATTGCGCAGCAAGGAAAACTGGTGACCTTCGGCATCACCCCGGAAGGCCCCGAAACCGGCTACGGCTACATCGAAGCCGATATTACCCGTCCCATCGAAAGCGACGGCGCCGTAATCGGTTTCAACGTGCGTCGCTTCGTGGAAAAACCCAACCTCGAAAAAGCCAGGGAGTACGTTGCTTCAGGCAACTACCAGTGGAATTCCGGCATGTTCTGTTTTTCCGCCGGGGCGTTGCTGCGCGAGATGGAGCAAAACTGTCCGGAAATCCTGTCCGCCACCCGGGCGTGCGTTGCTAGGTCTCGCGCGGTAGCGGGTGACGGAGTTTCCCAGCTTCAACTCGATGCCGACAGCTTTTCCGTGGTGCCGAACGATTCCATCGACTTTGCCGTGATGGAGAAGTCGTCCAACGTGGCGGTGGTTCCGTGCAGCATCGGCTGGAGCGACATCGGATCGTGGGATGCGCTGGGCGACCTGACCGAGCCGGACGCCAACGGCAACCGTATCGAAGGGTCGGAAGTAACCCTGCACGAAGTCAGCAACTGCTATATCCGGGGTAGCGAGCGGATGATCGGCGCGGTGGGCGTCGACAACCTGATAGTGATCGATACGCCCGATGCGTTGCTCGTCGCAGAGCGGGAGCGGGCGCAGGATGTCAAGCACCTTTACGCCAGCCTGAAAGCCTGTGGGCACGAAGCGCACAAGCTGCATCGCTCGGTTAACCGCCCGTGGGGAACCTACACGGTGCTGGAGAACGGCCTCAACTTCAAGATCAAGCGCATTGAGGTCAAGCCCGGTGCCTGCCTGAGCCTGCAAATGCACTATCACCGCAGCGAACACTGGATTGTCGTCAGCGGCATGGCGCGCGTCGTCAATGGCGACCGCGAAATGCTCGTCAACACCAACGAATCGACCTACATCCCGGCCGGGCACAAACACCGTCTCGAAAATCCGGGGTTGTTGCCGCTGGTCATGATCGAAGTGCAAAGCGGCGCCTATCTCGGCGAGGACGACATCGTGCGCTTCGACGACGTCTACGGGCGTGTGCCGAACGATACGCAAGGAGCCAAGTGAATGTCGACGACACTGACGTGCTTCAAGGCCTACGACATCCGCGGCAAGCTTGGCACGGAGTTGAATGAAGACATCGCCCGCCGCATCGGCCGGGCCTTCGGCGAGTACCTCAAGCCGCGCCGTGTGGCGGTGGGGGGCGACGTGCGCCAGACCAGCGAATCGCTCAAGCAGGCTGTGGCCGAAGGGCTGATGGATGCCGGCGTTGATGTCATCGATCTCGGCATGACAGGCACCGAGGAAATCTACTTCGCGGCCTTCCACCTCGATGTCGATGGCGGTATCGAAGTGACCGCCAGCCACAACCCGATGGACTACAACGGCATGAAGTTCGTCGGCAAAGGCGCTCAACCGATCAGCGGTGACAGCGGCCTCAAGGAAATCCAGCGCTTGGCCGAAATCAACGATTTCGCCGCGCCGAAAGACCGGGGCTCCCTGGTCAAACAGTCGATCCTCGCACCCTACGTCGATCACCTGCTCGGCTATCTTGATCCCGTCGGGGAGTCACAGAGTTCTCCGTCATCCCGGCGAAGGCCGGGATCCAGTTCGGCGGACTTTCTGGATTCCGGCCTTCGCCGGAATGACGATTCTTCAATAAATCTGAAGCCCTTGCGGCTGGTCGTCAATTCCGGCAACGGTGCCGCGGGCCACGTGGTTGATGCCATCGAGCAGCGCTTCAAGGCGATGGCTGTGCCAGTCGAGTTCATCAAGGTCCATCACAACCCGGACCCAACCTTCCCCAACGGAATCCCGAATCCCCTGCTGCCGGAAAACCGGGCGGCGACGGCTGACGCAGTGCGCACGCACAAGGCGGACATGGGCATTGCCTGGGATGGCGATTTCGACCGCTGCTTCCTCTTCGACGAAACCGGAAAATTCATCGAGGGCTACTACATCGTCGGCTTGCTCGCCGAAGCCTTCCTGCAAAAACACCCCGGCGCCAAGATCATCCACGACCCGCGCCTGACCTGGAACACCATCGACGTGGTGACCAAGACTGGCGGCCAGCCGATCCAGAGCAAAACGGGCCACGCCTTCATCAAGGAGCGCATGCGCAAGGAAGACGCCATCTACGGTGGCGAAATGAGCGCGCACCATGACTTCCGTGATTTCGCCTACTGCGACAGCGGAATGATCCCTTGGTTACTGGTAGCCGGTTTGCTGAGCAGCACCGGAAAGTCTTTGTCCAGCTTGGTCGGCGAGCGGGAGGCGGCGTACCCCTGTAGCGGGGAGATCAACTACAGAGTGGATGACGCGAAAGCGGCAATGAACAAGGTGGAGGAGCATTTCTCAGCGTTGAACCCACAAGTCGACCGAACCGACGGCGTTAGCTTGGCCTTTGACAACTGGCGGCTGAATCTGCGCAGTTCCAATACTGAGCCGTTACTGCGGCTAAATGTCGAGTCCCGCAGTGAGGCAGGTGTCGTGCTTAGCCGCGTCAGGGAGATCGAGAAAATCTTGGGAGTTCATGCCTGATGTCCGCGATCCTCCGTGCGCTTTGGGCCTATCGCGGCTTTATTCTCGGCAGCATCAAACGGGAGTTCCAGTCGAAATATCGTAATTCCCTGTTAGGCGCGGCGTGGACCGTGCTAAACCCGCTGGCGATGATTGTTGTCTACACGGTGATATTTTCGGAAGTGATGCGTGCCCGGCTTCCCGGCGTGGACAATACCTTTGGGTACAGCATTTACCTCTGTTCGGGTGTTCTGACGTGGGGGTTGTTTTCGGAAATTGTCCTGCGTGCGCAGAATGTCTTCATCGACAGCGCGAACCTACTGAAAAAGCTCAGTTTTCCGCGGCTTTGTCTGCCTGCTGTGATCATTGGCTCGGCTCTCGTCAATTTCGCCATCATCTTCGGGCTGTTCAGCGTGTTTCTGATCGCCTCCGGTGATTTTCCCGGCCTGCCTTTTCTTGGCCTGATTCCGTTGCTGGTGATCCTGGTCATTTTCTCGATTGGTCTCGGCATCACGGTTGGTGTGCTCAACGTGTTTTTCCGGGATGTGGGCCAATTCTTTGGCATTCTAGTCACGTTCTGGTTCTGGTTGACGCCGATCGTCTATTCGGCCACGGCGCTTCCGCAGGGCGTGCGCCGCTGGTTGCAATTTAATCCGATGACCTCGCTGATGGAGGGCTTCCAGACGATTTTGGTACAAAAGGTGTGGCCACAATGGGAAGCGCTATGGCAGCCCGGGGGCTTGAGTCTGATTCTGTGTGCGATCGGTCTGATGCTTTTCAGGAAGCATGCCGGCGAAATGGTGGATGAACTGTAATGGGGACGATCAGCGTTACCAATCTGGGCAAGGCCTACAAGCAGTATCCCGGCCGCTGGTCGCGCTTCGCCGAGTGGGTGGTGCCGTACAGCAGGCCGCGGCATACGCTCAAGTGGGTGTTGCGAAATGTCAGCTTTACCGTAAATCCGGGCGAATCAGTCGGAATCATCGGCCTGAACGGCGCGGGAAAGAGTACGCTGCTCAAGCTGGTAACGGGTACGGCGCAGCCGACGACAGGTGCGGTCCGAATGGCTGGCCGCGTTGCTGCGATGCTCGAGCTTGGTATGGGGTTCCACCCGGATTTTACGGGGCGGCAAAACGTCTACATGGCAGGGCAATTGCTTGGTTATCGCGTGGAAGACATTTCCCGTCTGATGCAGGAGATCGAGTCTTTTGCAGAAATTGGCGACTACATCGACCAGCCGGTTCGCGTTTACTCGAGCGGGATGCAGGTGCGGCTGGCTTTCAGCGTGGCGACGGCGATCCGGCCGGACATCCTGATCATCGACGAAGCGCTCTCCGTCGGTGACGCCTACTTTCAGCACAAGAGTTTTGAACGCATTCGCGAGTTCCGCAAGCAGGGAACGACCTTGTTGATCGTTTCGCACGACAAGCAGGCGATCCAGTCCGTTTGTGATCACGCGATCCTGCTGAGTTCTGGCACGGTGGCTATGGAAGGTCCGCCGGAAGCCGTGATGGACTATTACAACGCCATGCTGGCCGATCACCAGAATCAAACCGTCAGGCAAGAGGTCAAGGAGGATGGAAAGGTACAAACCATCTCAGGCACTGGTGAGGCGACCGTCATCGATATCGCCATGCTTGATGACAAGGGGCGGAAAATCGAGGTCGTCGATGTCGGCCAGAAAGTGATCTTGAGGGTCGTCGTCGAAACGCTGGCTTTCGTAGAGCGACTTGTCCTCGGGTATGGAGTCAAGGACAGGCTGGGGCAGGTAATTTATGGCACCAATACGCATTTAAAGGAACAGCCCTTGGTGAATGTTCCTGCCAATAGCCGTCTTCAATATGACATTGAATTTCCGGCCAATTTTGGGCCGGGCACCTATTCGGTTCAGACAGCGCTGGTTAGTTCCGATACCCACTTGGTGAACAACTACGAGTGGCGCGATCTTGCCCTGGTTTTTAGCGTTGTCAATATGAGCAAGCCACATTTCGCGGGTATCGCATGGATCGATCCCGAAATCAGGATTCAGAAACTATGACCTTTGTTTCCTACGCGCAGAATTTTGAGGACGTCATGCTGTGGCGTGCCTTGAAACATATCGCTAACGGCTTCTACATCGATGTCGGGGCACAGGACCCTGTCGTGGATTCGGTTAGCCGCGGGTTTTACGAAATTGGCTGGCGTGGAGTTCATGTTGAACCGACAGCGCGGTATTCCACTATGCTGCGTCAGAATCGGCCGGATGAGACCGTCATGCAGGTAGCCTTGGGAAGTACCGTCGGCGAAGTGAAGTTTTACGAGTTTCCTGATACCGGACTATCTACGATTGACGGAAGTATTGCGGAACGGCATCGTCAGGACGGTTTCCAAAGCATCGAAACGATCGTTCCAGTCAAATGCTTGGCCGATTTGCTGCAGGACTATGAGAACAGGGATGTTCATTGGCTGAAAATCGATGTCGAGGGCTTTGAAAAAGAGGTGCTGGAAGGCTGGAACGATTCGCCCACACGTCCTTGGATCGTGGTAGTTGAAAGCACGGTGCCGCGTTCTCAGGAAGAAAACTATTTGGTCTGGGAGCCAATTCTTCTCGACAAGGGCTATCAGTTTGTCTATTTCGATGGACTGAATCGCTACTACGTTTCAGAGAAGCACAATGAGTTGTCGTCGGCTTTTTCAATCCCGCCGAACGTTTTTGATGATTTTGTCCTGAGTGGTCAGGCCTCGTCTCCGTTGTGTAGCGTGATCAATGGCCGGGTGCAGATGGCAGAGCGGAAGGCCGAAAAGTGCGAGGCGGTGCTTGCAACGAAGGCGAACGAGCTTGCATCGTTGGAAAAGCGGCTGATAGATTCGGAAAAGAGGTTCATCGAATCCGAGAAGAGGTGCATAGAGTCCGAAAAGGAGTCCATAGAATTTAAAAAAAAGCTCTTCGAGTCGGAGAAGAAGCTTTTGGAATTGGAAGCGCGGGCTGCGGCGAGCGAACACCAAGCCAGACAGTTCGAAGCCAAGGCGGCGCAGGCAGTGTCTTCCGATGCTCTGGTGCAGGCGCTTACTAGTAGCCGCTCATGGAAAGTGACGACTCCGTTGCGCCGGCTTTCGGAAAAACTCGGCTGGTTCAAAATGGGTTGTCGTGCTTGGCTTGGGTTCGTTCCCGGTAGCCGACCAAGGCGAATCGCCAAGTCCTGCCTGGTCGCAGCGTGCAATTGCGTCCAAGATAATCCTTCGCTACAGAATCTGGCAAGCAGGGTATTCTCCCGCGTCCCCGGCTTGAAGGAACGTCTGCGCGGGGTGATTAGTGACAGGGCCCCGGTTGAGTACGTAACCCCGGATTTCTTCGTGAAATCTCCTGCCATTCCTTCGAACGATCCGGAGTATGCGTCTTGGATTCAACAGAATAGTCTAGTTCCGGAGCGCCTGCTTGCCTGGGATCGCTATCCTGATTGCCGTTTGTCGATCCTGCTGCCATATGTCTTTGGTGACATCAAGAAAATCGACCAAACCATTGCTGCACTGCAAGCCCAAATCTGCCCCAACTGGCAGGTGTTGCTGGCGCCTTTTGGCAGCGCCGATCTGCCCGTGACCAGCGAAGGTGCGCTATCGGAAGCAGGCGACGGGCGCATTCTCTCGTGTTCGCCGGCGGCACAACGCGGCGAGGTGTTGCGCGCGGCTGCCGAGATGGCCGACGGGGATATTATCCTCGTTCTGGAACCTGGAGATGTGTTGCCAACGCATGCTGTTTCCACCTTTGTGACACGCATGGGAGAGAACCCCCAACTCATGATCCTGTACGCCGATGAGGATGTCATCGAATCCGGCCTGCGGCGATCCCCGCAGTTGAAACCGGAATGGTCTCCGGAATTGCTGCGTTCCTACAATTACTTTGGCCGGCCCACGGTAATAAGGAAGTCTGCGCTGGAGTCCGCTGGATCGTTTTCGTCGGATGCTGGAGCGGCTGCCGAGTGGGATCTGTGGCTGCGCGCGAGTGAGAGGTTCATGGATCGCGTAGCAACGCCGTGCATTGGCCGGGAAGCGCAGGTGCTGTGCCATAGACACCCGGATTCGAACAGCGGCCGCGTGTTATTGCACGGAACGCAGGGCGAGGAATTCAAGGAATGTTTGCGGAGGCATTGGATGCGGGCGGGAATAGCGGCCAACGTCTCGATTCAGCCGGACGGCACCCTGCACGCTGCCTGGGAGATCGAGAACCCGCCGTTGGTCTCGGTGATCATACCGAACAAGAACCGGGCCAATCTGCTTGAGGTGTCTTTGGACGGTCTGTGGGAAAAGACCGCTTATCCCCGAATAGAAATCATCGTGGTAGACAACGGGTCGACGGAGCACGGCACGCTGGATCTTTACGCGGTAGCTGCGGGGAAGGGCGTTCGGATCGTCGACTTCAATGAGCCGTTTAATTATTCGCGCGCATGTAACCGTGGCGCGGCTGTAGCCAACGGCGATCTTCTGCTGTTCCTGAACAACGATATCGAGGTCACGCGTCCTGATTGGCTCGCGGAACTGGTACGCCAGGCGACGTTGCCGGGGGTCGGCGTTGTCGGTACCAAGCTGGTCTATCCCGATGGTGTGCTGCAGCATTCCGGCGTCGTTCTCGGAATGCACGTCTGCGGATTGGTGTTCCACCGGGGTGACGAATTTGGCTGGGGGCCTTTGGGCTCTCCCAGTGTCACGCGCAACTGGATGGGGATCATGGGTGCCTGCCAGATGATCAGGCGCACAGTATTCGACCGGATCGGAGGGTTTGACGAAACCTATCAGGTGGCGATGAGCGACATCAAGTTGTCGATGGACGCGTGGAGGTCCGGTTACCGCACGGTGAATGCGCCAATGGCGAAGTTAATTCACCACGAAGGTGCGAGCCGAGGGAAGAGCAATCCGCTGGCAGATATAATCAAAACGATCAGGGATATTTACGCCAAGGGTCTGGAAGATGATGGCTATTTCCATCCCGGACTGAGTGCGATTCCGGCAGTGCCGACACTGCGCCGGCCGGGGGAGCCGTCGACGCTGGCAAGTTTGGCTGAACATTATTCGAGGATGATTGGAGGCGATAACGACGTCTCCGGTGTGGATCTGTTTGACGACCGGTCATTGGCAATGGTGAGTGGACGGCGTAGGCCGGACATCGTCTGGTTGCCCGACCCGGCGGGTGTGATCGACGGACCTGAGTCTGCGGCGCGGTTCATCATCGACTTGTTGCGAGGCAGGGCCGATCTCCGAGAGCGGTTTCCTCTGGCGCTCACCGGTGGTGCGCAGGGGGCATTTGCCGCTTGGCTCAAGGGCGAGGCGCTGGGCCAATTCGGCATTGCCGCAGAGGCGGCTCGGTTCATTGATGCCGTGTTTGAACAACGCTTGGCGGATCGCGCGAGACAGGCGATGTTGTTCGAATATGATCTGAGGGACAAGGAACCGTTCCTGTTTATGCCGGATCGGATTGGGCAACTGGCGCGCAGCCTCTTTGGCGCGGTGGCTGCGGGCGATGTGTCGAAAGAGTCCGCGTGGTGGTTATTGCTAGAGGTAGCCGAAGATCCCGCGCGCGCACTCATCTGGTCCTGGCAGCATACACGCCGGTGGCAGGAGGAATTTCCGAACGGAATCACGCGGTTTGGCCGCGAAAAGTTCGCGCACTGGGTAAAGGAAACTCTCAAGCCAGGTGATGTTGCGTGGCTTGATGCGGATAAGTGGCCCGATGTTTATCCTGCAGTGGACCAAATTCGGATCGCGTATCTCTCCAGCCAGGAATGGCAGAAGCGATTTCCACGGGCCATGCATGACAGTGAATCGTGCGGGGAATTCCTTGAATTCCTGAATTCACAGCAAGGGGGGGGCGACAACGACGTTCGCAACTGGCTCGCGACATTGGATAAGGAAGAACTGCACGCTCAACTCACCGTGCCGGGTGTAAATCTTTTCGGCCACTTTTCCTATCCTTCGGGGCTGCGGACATCGACGGAATCCGTCGGCAAGGGTCTGGCCGCACAAGGGGTTAGATGCTCTTTGATAAACGTTCCAGTTTCCCTGAAAAATGATGAGCCTAGTGGGTCCATGCTAGCCGGGCCAGAACTTTTTGACGTTTCCATCGTTCATGTTCAGCCGGAGCCGTTTTTCAACGAGGTACGCCAGCGTGCGGATATTGCTGAGAGAAGGAAAACTCCCTACCAGATAGGCTATTGGTACTGGGAGTTTGATTCGATACCGCCTTCGTGGGACGTGGCAGCCGAGCGGTGCGACGAACTATGGACGGCCACGGAGTTCATTGCCAAAGGACTGCGTGAAAGGTATCGGAAACCAGTGCATGTGTTTTTCCCCGGCGTAGAACTGCCCGACTTCCGGCGTTACCCGCGACAGCACTATGGATTGGCAGAAGACGCGTTCGTCTTTCTATTCGCGTTCCACATGACCAGCATCACGGAGAGAAAGAATCCGCTCGGGCTGATGCGTGCATTCAAGAAGGCCTTCGGCTCTGTACAGACCAAGGCTTTGCTGCTAATCAAGACATCCTTTGGCAGTTCTCATCCGCACGAGTTGAAGCGGCTGATGGACGAAGCCTGCGACGCAAATATTCGCATCATCGACGAAGTGTATTCGATGGACGAGACGCTCAGCCTCATGGATGTCTCCGATGTCTATATATCGCTGCATCGCAGCGAGGGGCTGGGGCTGACGATGGCCGAATCGATGCTGCTGGGCAAGCCAACGATCGCTACGCGCTTTTCCGGCAACCTCGATTTTATGGATGACAACAATAGCCTGTTGATTGACTATGAATCAGTCATTCTTGAAAAGACAATTCCGCCATACTCCGCCGGCCTGGCTTGGGCGAAGCCCTCGGAAGATCAGGCCGCGGCGCACATGAGGAGGCTTTTCGATGATCGCCAATTCGCACGGGACCTGGGAGCTCGCGCCAAAGCGGACCTCGAGCACCGACTCAACTACAGGGCTACGGGTCGCCTGATGGCGGAAAGAGTGCGCGCCATTTCGAGCGGTGGGATTCGCCAATCCAACTAATGTTTGCCCAATTATTTAGGTAAAGTGCTATGACCATTCTCGTTACCGGCGGCGCCGGCTTCATCGGCAGCAATTTCGTTCTCGACTGGCTGACGCAGTCGGACGAGCCCGTCGTCAATCTGGACAAGCTGACTTACGCCGGCAACCTGCAGAACTTCGCGAGCCTGGAAGGCGACAGCCGGCATTCTTTCGTGCAGGGCAGCATCGGCGATTTCGATCTGGTGAGCCGGTTGCTGGCGGAGTACCAGCCGCGCGCAGTGCTGAACTTTGCCGCGGAATCGCATGTGGATCGTTCGATTCACGGACCGGGCGAGTTCATCCAGACGAACATCGTCGGGAGCTTTCATCTGCTCGAGGCGGTACGCGCGTATTGGGGCGGCCTTTCCGACAAGGCGAAGGCGGAATTTCGCTTCCTGCATGTTTCGACCGACGAGGTCTTCGGTTCGCTGGGCAAGGATGACCCGGCCTTCAGTGAAAAGAACCGCTACGAGCCGAACAGCCCGTATTCCGCGTCCAAGGCAGCGTCCGACCATCTGGTGCGCGCCTATCATCACACCTACGGCTTGCCGGTGCTGACGACCAACTGTTCGAACAACTACGGCCCGTATCACTTCCCCGAGAAGCTGATCCCGTTGCTAATCGTCAATTCGCTGGCAGGCAAACCGCTGCCGGTGTATGGCGATGGTCAGCAGATCCGCGACTGGCTGTACGTGAAGGACCATTGCAGCGCGATCCGCTGCGTGCTGGAAAAAGGCCGCGTAGGCGAGACGTACAACGTTGGCGGCTGGAACGAGAAGCCGAACATCGAGATCGTGCATACCGTTTGTTCCCTGCTCGACGAACTGCGCCCGCGCGCGGACGGCAAGCCGTACAAGGAGCAGATCACCTACGTGACAGACCGCCCGGGGCACGACCGGCGCTATGCAATCGACGCCCGCAAGCTGGAACAGGAGCTCGGCTGGAGACCGGCGGAGACGTTCGAGACCGGCATCCGCAAGACAGTTGAGTGGTACCTCGCCAATCAGCCGTGGGTCGAGAACGTACTCAGCGGCAGTTATCGCGAGTGGGTTGCCAAACAATACGGCGCATGAGCCGAGGGACGAAAGGATAGTCCATGAAGATCCTGTTGCTGGGCAAGGGCGGCCAGGTTGGTTGGGAACTGCAACGCAGCCTCGCGCCGCTCGGCGAACTCGTTGCAGTCGATTTCGACAGTACCGACCATTGCGGCGATTTCACCAACCTTGAGGGACTTGCCGAAACGGTTCGCAACGTGCGGCCGGACACGATCGTCAATGCGGCGGCGCATACAGCGGTTGACAAGGCAGAATCGGAGCCGGACCTGGCGCGCACCATCAACGCGCTAGCGCCCGGCGTGCTGGCAGAGGAGGCGGAGAAGATCGGCGCCTGGCTTGTGCATTACTCGACGGACTACGTGTTCGACGGCAACGGCACGGCGCCCCGCAAGGAAACCGATCCGACCGGTCCGCTGAGCGTCTACGGCCGGACCAAGCTGGAGGGTGAGCAAGCCGTGGCCCGCTGTTCGCGCCATCTGATTTTCCGCACCAGCTGGGTTTTTGCCGCGCGCGGCGCCAACTTTGCCAAGACGATGTTGCGTCTGGCCAGCGAGCGCGACCAGCTGCGGGTGATCGCCGACCAGATTGGCGCGCCGACCGGGGCGGAACTCCTGGCCGACGTAACCGCACACGCGCTGCGCACGGTGCAGGATCGCCCGGAGCTGGCGGGCCTCTACCATCTGGTTGCGGGCGGTGAAACGAGCTGGTACGACTACGCCCGCTATGTTCTTGAACGCGCGGCGGCGCTCGGTCAGCCATTCCGCATCGGCCCGGCCGATGTCTGTCCGATTCCGACGACCGACTACCCCACGCCGGCAACACGCCCGCTCAACAGCCGCCTGGATACCACGAAACTGCGTGCGGCCTTCGGGCTGAACTTGCCGGATTGGCAAGCGGGCGTGGAAAGAATGCTGAAGGAAACTCTCCAGAAATGACACCCCACGAGAAAGCGTAACGACATGAATCGCAAAGGCATCATCCTTGCCGGAGGTTCCGGCACCCGTCTTTACCCGGTAACCCAGGTAGTTTCCAAGCAGCTGTTGCCGATCTTCGACAAACCGATGATCTATTACCCGCTGAGCGCGCTGTTGCTCGCCGGTATCCGCGACATCCTGATTATTTCCACGCCGCAGGACACGCCGCGCTTCGAGCAGTTGCTCGGCGACGGTAGCCAGTGGGGGATCAATCTGAGCTACGCGGTGCAGTCTTCGCCGGACGGTCTGGCCCAGGCGTTCCTGATCGGCGAGCAGTTCATCGGGGATGCTACCAGCGCACTGGTGCTCGGCGACAACATCTTCTACGGGCACGACTTCGCCCGGCTGTTGAAGGACGCGAATGAGCGGACCAGCGGTGCGACGGTCTTCGCCTACGCGGTGAATGATCCGGAGCGTTACGGCGTCGTCGAATTCGATGCCGAGGGCAAGGCGGTCAGTCTCGAAGAAAAGCCTAGGTCGCCGAAATCGCGCTATGCGGTGACCGGGCTTTACTTTTACGACCAGCAGGTCGTCGAACTGGTCAAGAAAATCAAGCCGTCGGTGCGTGGTGAGTTGGAGATTACCGATCTCAATCGGCTGTATCTGGAGCAGGGTACGCTCAGCGTCGAGACCATGGGCCGGGGCTATGCTTGGCTCGATACCGGGACGCACGAGTCTATGCTCGAAGCCAGCCAGTTCATCAACACCATCGAAAGCCGGCAGGGGCTGAAGGTTGCATGTCCGGAAGAGATTTGCTGGCGGAAAGGCTGGATCGACGATGCGCAACTGGAAAAGATGGCGCATGCGTTGGCCAAGTCTGGGTACGGCCAGTATCTGCTCGGCATTCTTCGTGACAAGGTGTTTGTATGAAGGTTACTCCGCTTGCCATCCCTGACTTGTTGCTGATTGAACCCAAGGTCTTCGGCGACGATCGCGGTTTCTTTTTCGAGAGCTTCAACCAGCTGCGCTTCAACGAGGCGACCGGACTCGACCTGTCTTTCGTGCAGGATAACCATTCCAAATCGGCGAAGAATGTTCTGCGCGGCCTGCACTATCAGTTGCCGCCGAACGCGCAGGGTAAGCTGGTGCGCGCCGTCGCCGGCGAGGTCTTCGATGTTGCGGTGGATATCCGCAAGGATTCGCCGACGTTTGGCCAATGGGTCGGCGAGATACTCACCGCCGACAACAAGCGCCAGCTGTGGATTCCGCCGGGCCTCGCGCACGGCTTCGTCGTGCTCAGCGACTCGGCCGAATTCCTCTACAAGACCACCGATTACTACGCCCCGGAACTCGAACGCGCGATCCTCTGGAACGACCCCGACTTGGCCATTGACTGGCCGATCGTGGGGGAGCCGCTGCTTTCGGGGAAGGATGCAGTAGGGCGACCGTTTAGTGAGGCCGAACATTTTTGGTGAACCGTAGGCGACTCTTTTCGTGGAGCCGATTGGCAGATTGTTTGTGGCGCAGCATCGCGAGATGGCGTGATTTGATCTGAGAAGCCAGCGCGTGCGGACAAGCTTCTTCTCCCGATGGAGCAATTCGGGTGCGGCCTGTTTTTCATGGTGTCGGCAATAAGTAGACGTTGGCCGGCATGTCAAAGTGTTTAGCGAGTAAGGGGATATAGAGATGGCTAAGAAGGTGGCAATAATTACCGGTATTACCGGCCAGGACGGCGCTTACCTCGCCGATCTGTTGTTGGACAAGGAGTATGTGGTTTACGGCACGTACCGCCGGACGAGTTCCGTCAATTTCTGGCGGATCGAGGAATTAGGAATCTACAAGCACCCCGACCTGCATCTAGTCGAGTACGACCTGACGGATCTGTCGTCGAGCATCCGCCTGCTGCAGGAGACCGGCGCGGCCGAGGTCTATAACCTCGCGGCGCAGAGCTTCGTCGGCGTATCGTTTGACCAGCCGGTCACGACGGCGGAAATCACAGGCATCGGCCCGCTGAACCTGTTGGAGGCGATTCGTATCGTCAATCCGAAAATTCGTTTCTATCAAGCGAGCACTTCGGAGATGTTTGGCAAGGTGCAGTCGATTCCTCAGGTGGAAAGCACACCGTTCTACCCGCGAAGCCCGTATGGCGTCGCCAAGCTCTACGCGCATTGGATGACGATCAACTACCGCGAAAGCTACGACATCTTTGGTTGTAGTGGCATCCTGTTTAACCATGAATCGCCGATGCGTGGTCGTGAGTTCGTGACGCGCAAGATCACGGATTCGGTGGCGAAGATCAAGCAAAGCAAGCAGGATGTGCTGGAACTCGGCAATATGGATGCCAAGCGCGATTGGGGTTTTGCCAAGGAGTACGTGGAAGGCATGTGGCGGATGCTTCAGGTGGACGAGCCCGATACTTATGTGCTGGCAACCAACCGGACGGAGACGGTGCGTGATTTTGTTTCCATGGCGTTCAAGGCAGTTGATATTGCGCTTGACTTCAAGGGTACGGCAGATAACGAAATCGGCGTTGATGCCGCGACGGGCAAGACCTTGGTGCGGGTCAATCCGAAGTTCTATCGTCCCGCCGAAGTGGAATTGCTGATTGGCAATCCAGAGAAGGCGAAGCAGAAGTTGGGTTGGGCGCCGAAAACGACGCTTGAGGAACTGTGCGCGATGATGGTTCAAGCGGACTTGCAGCGCAACGAGCGCGGATTCTCGTTTTGAACGAACCGGACATCCGCTGGAAGCAACGCTTCTCCAATTATCGGCTTGCCCTCTCCCGGCTTGCCGATGGGGTAAGCCTTGCTCGCCAGCGGCCGTTGTCCGACCTTGAGAAACAGGGGCTGATTCAGGCTTTCGAGTTCACCCACGAGTTGGCCTGGAATGTGATGAAGGATTTCTTTGCCTATCAGGGCAACGTATCCATCATGGGGTCTCGCGATGCAGTGCGAGAGGCGTTCGCCAAAGGGTTGGTTGAGGAGGGTGAGGGCTGGATGGAGATGATAAAGAGCCGCAACCAAACGTCGCATACCTATAACCAGAAGGTCGCGGATGAGATTGTCGAGCGTATTCTGGAGGCGTACTTTCCCCTTTTTGAGTCCTTGTCCCGTCGTTTGACGGAGCTCGCCGGGTAGGGCTCAGTCACGATGGATCAAATGGATTTTCCAGAATCCGCTACTCCGGGCTTGATCAGGAATCCAGTGGTGCACCTATGGATTCCGGCTTTCGCCGGAATGACGGATTCTGTTAGGTCGTTTTGATTTATCGTGACTGCCTACTAGTAGGAGAGTCTACCGTGCAGTTTGGGTTGCCCGATGGGGTCTTGCCGAGATTGCTGGCTATTTTGTCGAGCAATCCGAAAGTGAAGCAGGTCACCCTGTATGGCTCACGCGCGAAGGGGAATTGGCGCCGTGGATCGGACATTGATCTGTGTATTGATGGGGATGATCTGAGTCTGCAGGAGCTTGATGAGATCGATGCACGTATTGACGATTTGCTGCTTCCCTGGAAAGTTGATATCACCGTCCTGCAGCAGATTGATAATCCGGATTTGATTGATCATATTGAGCGCGTCGGGGTGAGGCTTTATCCCGGCTAATTGCCGAGTTCGGGAGTTGTTGATTAGTCACTGATTTGTCATTCCGGCGAACGACGGAATCCAGAAGAATCTAGGAACTGGACCCCGGCCTTCGCCGGGGTGACGAAGGCTCTGGCGGTTCCTAAGGGGCGGAAAAGAATGATGATGAAGAGAAGAGCGTTGATCACCGGATTGGACGGCTTTACCGGGCGCTATCTGGCAGGCGAGTTGGAGGCGGCCGGTTATCGGGTGTT
Organism: Propionivibrio pelophilus DSM 12018; assembly: GCF_059569095.1. Classification (NCBI taxonomy): domain Bacteria; kingdom Pseudomonadati; phylum Pseudomonadota; class Betaproteobacteria; order Rhodocyclales; family Rhodocyclaceae; genus Propionivibrio; species Propionivibrio pelophilus. Next base: position 22,813 of record NZ_JCANUT010000054.1, read on the forward strand.
CGGAACTGTACACGGTGTCGAACCCAAGGGGCCTGATCAGATAGCGGTTGATCTTTGTGACCGGGCCGGGCTGGGGGGGGTTGTTGCCGAGGTTTGCCCGGATGTGGTTGCACATCTCGCCGCGATTTCTTTCGTGGCGCATGGAGATGCGGAGTCGATCTACCGGGTAAACGTGGTCGGTACGCGCAACCTGCTGGAAGCGCTGGCCGGTCTGGATCGGCGCCCCTGTGCCGTGTTGCTGGCGAGTAGCGCCAATATCTACGGAAACGCCGCGGTTGATCTGATCGATGAGTCGGTGCCACCTTCGCCGGCTAACGATTACGCGGTAAGCAAGTTGGCCATGGAGTACATGGCTCGTTTGTGGATGGATCGTCTCCCCATCACAATTACCCGGCCATTTAACTACACGGGCGTAGGGCAGGCGCCGCAGTTCTTGTTGCCAAAAATCGTTGGACATTTCCAGCGTGGCGAGAAAGTCATCGAACTGGGCAACATGGATGTCGAGCGGGATTTTTCCGACGTGCGGATGGTGGCTAAAGCCTATGCTGCGTTGCTCGGCCGTTCACCGGCCGGTCAAGTTTTCAATGTGAGCTCTGGCAATGCCTATTCCTTGAGGAATGTCTTGGCGTTGATGGGTGAGATCGCCGGGTACGAAATCGGGGCAAGGGTCAACCCGGCCTTTGTGCGCGCCAATGAAGTCAAGCGTTTGCGTGGCGATGCGACAAAGCTGCGTAAGGCTATTGGCGAATTTGAAGTGATTCCGCTGCGGGAAACGTTGCGATGGATGTACACGGAGGGCGTTCAATGAGAGTGGCGTTTTCGACGACCGTTCTGGCCAAAGGCTTGGCGCATTCCTCTGTTGATGGCATTGGTTCCTATACACGCGAGTTGGGTGGGTTGCTTGCCCAGCGAGCGGATGTTTCGTTGGTTCCAGTCGGATTCCGGTACGTTGTTGGCAACGACGTAATCGAAGGTTCTGAAGTCCCTGAAATGCTCAGTAGTTACGCGAAAACGGCTGCATGGTCCGCTGTTACGTCATTTTTGTTTCCTGTTGATGTGCTTCGGCGCCGAAATGTCGATTTGTTCCATGCAACCGACCACCTGATTCCGAAGCTATCCAACATACCGGTTGTCGCCACGTTGATGGATGCAATCCCGCTTTCGAATCCGGAATGGGGGCGTATGAATTTCGCCGCGATGAAGCGCTGGTTGTGGCGACGTGCAGCCCGATGGGCTGATCACGTGATCACCATTTCGGAATACTCCAAACAAGAGATCATCAAACAGTTTGGAATTGCGGACGACCGGATATCGGTTACGCCCCTCGGCGTTGATCAGCGCTTTTTTGAATGTATCGAAGATCACATTAAGACCGATGTGCTCCAGAAGCTTGGGCTTTCTGGTTCGTTTTTTCTCTTTGTCGGAACGCTTCAGCCAAGAAAAAACGTCGAGCGGATTCTGGATGCTCATCTGGCTTTGCCTGAGGCAGTCAGGAAGGAGCTTCCGCTGGTGATTGTTGGCAGAGCCGGCTGGGGTTGCGAGACCTTGGTCAAGCGGCTAACGGATGCTCACGCACAAACCAACGTGCACTGGCTTCAGTATTTGCCTGATATCGAGGTTCGGGTCTTGATGCAGACTGCGCGAGCGCTGGTTTTTCCGTCACTGTGCGAGGGGTTTGGTTTGCCTGTGGTCGAAGCGTTTGCGTCAGGACTCCCTGTCATTACGTCAAATTCGACTTCGCTCCCGGAAGTGGCTGGAGACGCTGCATTGTTGGTGACTCCTACAAACGTTGCTGAAATCGCTGACGCAATGAACCAGATGGTTCGAAGTCCTGGGTTGCCCGAACGACTTTCCGGAGCGGGCCGTCTTCGTGCCCGCGAGATGAGTTGGGAGTCATGTACCGAGTTGACCCTGGCGGCTTATCGGCGAGCAGTCGCGGGATAAATGACGACTGCTTTCCGACGGAGAGAAGGGCTCAGGAGCGATCGGTGCTGAAGCGGTTGTTAGGTGCGCAATGGCTGGCGATCGGCATTGTTTGCGCTGTCTCTTTCGTCCTCAGCATCTTTGTCGCCCGACAACTCGGTCCGGAAGCATTTGGTGTTTACGCCCAGGCGGTTTCGCTTGGCGCACTGCTCAGTATTTTGATCGACGGTGGGTTCAGCAAGCTGCTGATGCGTGAGACGGTGCGCGTTTCGCCCACGCTTGAGGCGCATGGCGAACTCTTGCAGCGCTATGCCTATGGCCATGAGGTAGGCTGAAAAAAGTGGAGTCCAACGTTTCGTAAAATGTGAGGAACGGAGGACAAGGATGGAACGACTACCGAAAGGGATCTACACGCTGGAATTTCGGGCGGAAGCGGTGAAGCTGGTGGAAGCGGAAGGGCTGTCGGTGGATGCGGCAGCGAAGCGCTTGTCGGTGCCAAAGAGCAGTCTTGGCAATTGGGTGCGGGCGTCGCGTACAGGCAACCTGGCGAAGGTTGGGCAAGGCCAGAGGGTGCCGACGGAAACGGAAATTGAACTGGCGCGACTGCGCAAGGAATTGGCGGAAGTGAAACTGGAGCGTGATCTGCTAAAAAAATGTGCGGCGTATTTCG